>JAGBPZ010000153.1 GCA_017633115.1 Erysipelotrichaceae bacterium
ACCACTCACTTCTCTATGACTATACATATCTATGAGTTCATCAAGAAATTCATAGACTTCTTTTTTGGTCAGTTCTAATACATTACAGATATCTCGGGCATCGACACCTTCATCACCTGCAAGAAAGATCATGCCTTCAATAACCGATAAACATTCATTCTTATCCATTGTCGATTCCTTTCAAATAAATAGTATCAAAACTCTTATCCTGTGTAATGGTAATTTCTTTATCTTTGGCAAGAGTCAAAATTGACATAAATGTGACAATCATAAAATAACGATCACGTTGATCAAATAAATCATCAAATGCGATACGTTCACCCTTATGGCGGTTGAAATAATCACGAATCTGAGCTGTACGTTCCTCAATCGTAATCTCCACACGGGCAACTTTCGTTTCTAATGGATGGAGCATCGCCTGACGCTTCATCACTTTCTGCATTGCCTTAAGCAGATCATAGACTTCTAAATCATCCGGCAATTTAGCTTCGATGTCTTCCATAAATTCATCAGTTGTTGGCAGCTTACTGTACATCGACTGACGTTCTTCATAAGCATCATTGAGTGCATTAAGAACACCATTGATCTGATTTTTTTCAAGCAAGCGCTGAATCATCGCCTGACGTTTTTCTTCGTAATCATCTTCTTCATCATCCAACTCTGTTCGTGGTAGAAGCAGACGGCTTTTCATCTCAATCAACCATCCTGCCATGACGAGATATTCTGCCATTCTTTCCAACATGGAAGGATCCATTGTTTCAATATAAGCCAGATATTGATCACATACAGCGGCGACATCAAGATCAAGCAGATCCATATCATGTTCTCTGATTAAATGCAGCAGCAAATCCAATGGACCATTAAAGCCACTGACTTGATAATCATATTCCATGATATTCACCACCTTCCTCTTAACTTCTTTTATTCTACACATTATTCAAAAAAAGACAATGAGGAATTCACCTCATTGCCTCGTTTAGGCCATTAAATTCACAACGATACGCTGACGTTCGTTAGTTTTTTTATCTTCATAGACAATCATACATAGTGTTGGTCTTTTTAATTTATTATTGAACTTAACAACATTATAAGATAGATAGTGGCTTTTTTGTTCCTGCAGACTCCCTGTCGCTGAGCCGGCAGCAATCAGGTAGCGATCGTTAACTTTTGTGAAGTAAGGGATATGCTTGTGGCCATGAAGAACATATTTAATCTGGTGTTTATCGAGCCACTGATTAAACTCAACCGTATCGACAAGAGCTTTTGATGCATCTTCAAGTCTGCCAATATAGCGCCCCTCATTCCATTTGGTTTTGATAAAATCAGCTGTCTGAATTGGCAGGACATGATGATGTAAAGTAGCCATCAAACAATAATCTTTAAGATCAGGAATGGATTCAAGTTCAGCATCAACATCTTTCATCTGTTGTTTACCGATTTTACCGCGAGCAAAATTACCACCACGGTTTGAATCGAATTTAATCATAAGAACTTTATCGTCTTCAAAGATATGGAATCTCTCACTTATTAGATAGGCAATGATTTTACTTTTCTGGGTGCGGGCGATATTAAGACCATGCATAATAACATCATGATTGCCTAATATAAATGTGACTTCGGCACGATAACGTTTGCGAAGGACATTAATCATTTCGACTGCTAAACGCGAATTCTTTTCCGTTGGTGAATCCATCAAATCACCAGTAATAATGATTTTCGGACGATGTCTGGACCTGTTATAAATGACCATATGGTCCATACTATCAAATAATGTGATCAAGGCACGCTGTTTTGATGAAGAATGAAGATGGACATCACTTAGATGATAATAGAAAGTACTATCACTTTTCTTCTTTTTGAACAATTCCTCATCACTGAGTTTAAGCAGTTCATTAAGGCGAATGATATCGGATTCCTCACGCATTGGAACAAACAAACGTTTATGACCATTAAAAATAAAAGCACCAGGCCATTCATCCGCATGAGAAAGAGCTTCGACAAATCCATCAAACGGATCGACAAAGACATCCCCATCGTTGAAGGCTTCATTGATTTGGAAGAAAACGATATCAGGGTTTTCTAATGTAAATGGCGCCCATGGTTCCTGATTAAAACCAGGCAAAAAGATGACATGACGCTTTTGGGCATACATATCATGAACTTTGCTTAAATCATCACGCAAGTTGATATGCAGTAAGGTTGAAATCTGATCAATATCAAGATTGTCATTGACCAACATTGTGGCATATTCAGAAATCATATTAAAACGCATCAGCTGACCAATCAGCTGTTGTTCGTCGAACCATTCACGAAGTTGTTTGAGTTCTTCATAACCGCTGTTGACGACATGTGTATAAGCATTTTCGTTAAAATAGACCATATTGTAAAAGGCGTTAACACAATCAAATTGTCTCATGATGGCACCTCCCATCTGCTTTTATTGTATCATCTTATAAGATATAAAAAAAGCAACTGAAGCTAAAAACACCACTTGATGATTTTTGTCATCCTAGTGGTGTTTTGATGAGTTCATTGATTCTCTGTTTTTATGATTAGAACTTTAGATTACGTGGTGTACGTGGATAAGGTTCAACATCACGGATGTTAGCCATACCAGTCAAGTACATCAGGAAGCGGTCGAATCCAAGACCGAAACCGGCATGTTTACAGCCACCAAAGCGACGTAAATCCATGTACCACTGTAAGATTTCTTTGTTCATGCCTTTTTCATCCATAATAGCTTCTAAGACATCATAACGTTCTTCTCTCTGGCTGCCGCCAACAAGTTCACCGATGCCAGGCACTAATAAGTCACAGGCAGCAACAGTTTTTTTGTCATCATTAAGTCTCATATAGAAGGCTTTGATTTCTTTTGGATAGTCAGTCAGGAAGACTGGGCCTTTAACGATGTCTTCACAGATATAACGTTCATGTTCAGCATTGAGATCCATGCCCCAATAAACTTTGTTTTCAAATTTGATGTCAGCTTCTTCAAGATGTTTGATGGCTTCTGTATAAGTCATACGTGCAAAGTGAGAATCTCTGACAGCCGTGATACGTTTAATACAGTCATGATCGATCATCTGTTCAAAGAATTTCATTTCTTCAGGTGCATTGTCTAAAACATAGTCAATACAATATTTAACCATATCTTCAATTAAATCCATATCATCTTCTAAGTCAGCAAAAGCAATCTCTGGTTCGATCATCCAGAATTCGCTGGCATGACGTGATGTGTTGGAATTTTCTGCACGGAAGGCTGGACCAAATGTATAAACGTCACGATAAGCCAATGCAAAAGCTTCAACATGTAATTGACCTGTAACAGTCAAATAAGCTTCTTTACCAAAGAAGTCTTTTTCAAAATCAGTATCATCAATTGTTGTGGCTCTGAACATTTCACCAGCACCTTCACCATCGTTACCAGTGATGATTGGTGTATGAACATAAACGAAGCCCTGATTCTGGAAGAATTCATGGATGGCCATTGATAAGACTGAACGCAGACGGAAAATAGCATAGAATGTATTGGCACGTGGTCTTAAATGAGGGATTTCTCTCATGAATTCAAAACTGTGACGTTTCTTCTGCATTGGGTAATCATTATCACATAAGCCTTCGACAACGATCTTTGTAGCTTCAACTTCAAAAGGCTGTTTAGCACCAGGAGTGGCTTTAAAGCGACCATAAATATGAATAGCACTACCAGTTGTGATATGTCTGACTTCTTCAAAATTATCTAAAGCTTCCTTTGTGTAAACAATCTGACAATTTCTAAAATAAGTACCATCGTTTAAAGCGATAAAGCCAACTTTACCACTGCAGCGATTGGTACGGACCCAACCTTCAAGTTCAATATCTTCAAGACTGTCAGCTTCAACATGATCAGCATTAAGTGTCATTTCAAATAATTCTCTATTTGTCATAAATTCATACATAAAAGCTACCTCCTGTTTAATTCTTTGTATTCATTTTCATAATGAGCTCTTGTATTGCGACAACAACATCAACACTTTGGACCTCAACATCCTGAGGCACGACAAAGTGACTATGAGTAAAATCAACGAAGCCTTTGATTCCCAAGGCTACTAAACGGTCAACTGTTTCCTGAACATCATCAGATATCGCCAGAATCGCAATTTTACATCCCTTCGGAAATGTTTCTTCCAATTCTCCGATATGACGTACATCCAGGCCTAGATGCTGACCCACAAGTTCAGGGTCCTGATCATAAGCAAGAACAATATGCCCTACTGTATACTGCCAACGATTGTATTTGATCATGGCACGTCCAAGATTGCCAACACCAACGAGAATAATTGGTTCTTCTTTGAGTTCCAGACCTAACACTTCAGAAAGTGTCATGATCATTTCTTCGGTACCATAACCGACTCCGCGACGACCACGATGACCGGTACCAGGAATAAAACTGAAGTCACGACGAATCGTTGTATCTTTTATCCCGGTCATTCGTGAAAGTTCATAGGACATGAAATGATCTTTACCATCACTGCTCATCGTACGTAATGCTTTAAGATAAACCGGATATCGTGTCATCGTTGCACGAGAGATCTTCTTAGTCATGAGCAGTACCTACACTTTCAAGTTCGAGATCAAAATCAGGACGAATCGATAAATCCAGCGAAGCAAACTTTTGATGATCATACATGATTGAAGCTGCAGCAGCAATCATAGCTGCATTA
>JAGBPZ010000154.1 GCA_017633115.1 Erysipelotrichaceae bacterium
GATTTATCTACATAAATAAACACACTGATTATATCTACTTGAATAAGTTATAGATAATATTGAAAGGAACTTATTTTAACAGGACCCCACCATTAAAATGAAACTTTAAACAATACATGATGATTACAATAATAATATAAACCTTATGTTCTTCTGCTTTTGAATCTCATCAATAATAACTGATTCATCTAGATAGAGCATTGTTCAAGTTGCTGCATGGAGTCTCAAAAAAGACTCGAATCTTTATATATTTACAAAAATTCAAGTCATCAACAAGTTTTATAAACCTACTTTATTTAAGCAGACCTTGCTTATCTAAGATTTCCCTCATATGTGCTGTATATGCTTGTAGTGCCTCTTCTGCCGGACCTTTTCGCTCTTTCTCTGAGCTCAAAACACTTTTAGTTTGTAATACCTTAGTCAGAGGCCCTCTTGTTGGAAAATATTCCGCAATTGCTATTTTTGCACCTTCTGGTGAGTCCGCAGTTGATAAAATAACTTTGTTTTCTTTGCTGAAGAGCCCACCTGCAGCTCTAGGATAAACAATTATAAGGAATCTGCGGGTAGCTGGTAATAATATGTATTCCTCTATAGATGCCTTCGTTGGTTTTCCTATGACAAAATGACCATATTGTTCCTTATCCCAATTCTTCTGCATGATCTGTTCTAATTCCTGAAGTGTAATTGCTTTTTTGATTGTTAATACTTGCCTGCCTATCATATTTGCTCCTCCTAAAATTGTTCTGTTCTTAATCTTTAACTCTCTGTGCTTCCCTTTATTATATTGTATCGTATCATTTATACAGTATCAACATCTCTAAAATCATCATTTTTCAATCATTTATTACTTTGTGGAGCCTTTTGTGTTATATCCCTTTTTTGAGGGATTCTATTGCTATTATGTGAGAATGATTCTGTATTGATTTTGAAAGCAAAAAAGGTAGCTATTATCAATACTATCTGCAAGTTTGTGCAGAAAGTCATTAATGATAGCTACCTTAATATTTTCATTGGTGGAGGTGAGGAGAATCGAACTCCTGTCCAAAAGCCGTTCCATATAGGATATCTACAGTTTATCTCGCTGAGTTAATTTCAGTATGCTATGATCAGTGAGCCCTCTTACACATACCTAGTCTTTAAATCTCATAGAAGCAGAATAAGACAATCCTGTTCTACCAGCTTGCTTAGTTATGATACATACACCATCAAAACAAGCGATAATGATGCATGCATTCGCTAGTCTACTATACGACTAATTATGCGAAAGCGTAATTTGTTCTGTTTCCAGTTATTTTTTGGTGCATTTAACGTATGCCTACGACTGCAATCCTATTCAAACTGACCCCTGTCGAAACCTTTACACCCCCGGAATTAATAAGCGTTTTTTAACGCTCTATCAATGTCACGCTTCATTGATTTTTCTTTGAGAGCTTCACGCTTATCATAGAGTTTCTTACCTTTAGCTAAAGCAATTTCTACTTTAACTTTGGAAGAGTTATTGAAGTATAACTTCGTTGGAATGACAGTTAAACCATCTTCCTTGATTTTCTTCTCTAGTTTAACAATTTCTTTTTTGTGTAACAAGAGTTTTCTTAAACGTCTTGGATCATGGTTAAAGATATTCCCTTTTTCATAAGGTGCAATGTACATGTTTTCAATATATGCCTCATGATCCTTTAAACGAATGAAGGAATCCTTGAGATTTGAACTGCCATTGCGGATTGATTTAATTTCTGTTCCTCTTAATTCAATGCCTGCCTCGTAAGTTTCTAAGATGAAATAATCATGGTAGGCTTTTTTATTGTTGACAATAATTTTCAACGATTCCCTCTCCTTTCGTTAACGTCTTCTTCTTTTTCTTTGAGTGTTGGCAATTCTTCTCTTTTTCTTAGAGAATCCAGCACATTCAAAATCAATGGTCTTTTCAAGTTTACTTGCACTTGTAACAGTGACTTTAATTTCATCTGCCATTCTTATTTTACGACCACTTCTTGTACCAATCAACATCATATTACGTTCATCATAAATATAGTGATCATCAAGTAATGTCGAAATATGAACAAGACCTTCTATCGTATTTGGTAATTCAACGAAGAAACCAAATGAAGTGACTGAAGATACAACACCCATATATGTTTCCCCAATGTGATCCATCATATATTCAGCTTTCTTCATATCTTCAACTTCATATTCTGTATCGACTGCCACTCTTTCTCTTAATGAACAGTGTTCAGCCCATTCAGGCATTTGTTTTTCATAATCATCAACACGTTCATAATTCTGTTCAAACAGGAACGTACGAATCATACGATGAACAAGTAAGTCTGGATAACGTCTGATTGGTGAAGTGAAGTGTGTATAGTAATCATCTGCCAAACCAAAGTGACCTAAGCATTGTGCATCATAACGTGCTTTCTGCATTGAACGAAGCAATAATGTCGTGATGATTTTATGCTCTGGTCTTCCCGCTGACTGAGTGACAATTTTCGCTAGTTCATTTGGATTTACTGGATTAAGTGATCCATGTATAGTGTACCCCAATGGTCTTGCAATCGCAACGAATTGACGTAGCTTTTTTACCTCTGGTGTTTCATGAACACGATAGATCATTGGCAATTCAAGCCATTTGAAATGTTCCGCAACTGTTTCGTTCGCACATAACATGAATTCTTCAATGATATGTTCACTGATGCCTCGTTCTCTCGCAACGATATCAATTGGTTTGCCATTTTCATTAACGATAACTTTTGCTTCATCAACATCGAAATCAATGGCACCACGTTTTTCACGCTTACGTCTTAATATAGCAGCTAATGCTTCCATATCGTGGAACATATCCACTGCATCGACATATTTCATTGAAAGGTAGTCATCACCAGC
>JAGBPZ010000155.1 GCA_017633115.1 Erysipelotrichaceae bacterium
AACAGTGATGTGAAATTGTACATCTGCCATTTCTTTCACCCCATAAGATATTACTATCATATCACTAAACAAAAGAAATGGATTGATTATTTCTTTAAAAATGCCAAATTTACATAAAATAAAAAGGCATGCCTTCCTCTTAAATAAATGGATTGTTGAAGGTGTATCATCCGTTTGGGTTTATATATAATCACATCAGACATTATTTTCATATTTTAATACAATTTTAAGGCAGGTATAATTGTTCAACAGGCACTAAAACCTTATAATAAAGATAAGAAAGAGTTTTTAAGGAAAGCATAATTGTTCAACAGGCATTAAATCTTATAATAAAATGGGAAAGAGTTATAAAGGAAGTGATTGACCAAATGAAAAAATATCGAAATAAGATAATCGTAGGCTTATTACTATTTGCCCTGATAATTGGTATTTGTTTGCCGGGCAATCAAATAGAAGCTAAATCAAAGGTCAAAGTGACCATTAAAAATGGTGTCTGTACCGTCAGTGGTAAGGGTGCCATGAAGAAGTCACAGCGCCCATCAAAGAAAAAACGTAAAACAATCAAGAAAGTTGTCATCAAAAATGGTGTCACGTCGATACCTGCCTTAGCTTTTGCGAGTTGTACAAAGTTAAAGACAGTCTCAATCAGTAAGAGTGTTACATCACTTGGCGCCCATGCTTTTGAGAATACGGCTTTGACATCACTTACAATTCCATCCACTGTTAAAACGATCGGAAACTTTCTTGTCGGTAATTGTAAGTCACTCAAGTCTCTTGAAATTCCGGGCGACTTTAAAATGACTTATAGTAGCATGTGGTCGGATGAAGAAGCAACAATCATCAATAGTACCCGCTATCCACTCGATACCGTCACATTTAGCACCCCATTGAATATTGAATGGATTGGCTTCTTTGAAGCCCACAATTATGTTGTTCCTGAAAACGATCCAAACTTTACGACCATTGATGGTCTGCTCTATTCCAAAGATGGAAAGACACTTATTCGTGTGCCATTAGCCCGCACTGAAGTCGATGTACCTGAGGGTACAGAAAAAATTCTTTATTCAGCTTTTGAATATGCACATGATTATGATGAAGATCCTTGGGGTGGCCTGACTTCTTTAACGTCAGTGACATTCCCAGAATCATTAAAGCATCTAACAAACGATGAGTATCAGGTATATGATGGTGAATTTGCTTTCGATGGATTAGAGACATTTATTGTTAAAAGTAAAGACATTCCTCAGGAAGAAGTTGATGCCTTCTGGAAATCACATCCATATATTTGTGTCTGCAAAGCATTTGCAGCTGCTGGATATTATGATGTTGATCCAGATTTCCTCATCACAAAAGATGATCTGCCTAATAAAAATGGTGATTATCTCTACTCATATATGGGCAATGACACGGATATAATCATTCCTGACAAGGTCGAAACTATAGGCGATCGTTGTTTTGCAGAAAATGAAACCATTGAATCTGTGACAATGAGCCATGTCAAAACAATTGGAAATGGCGCTTTCCATTACTGCTACAATTTGACATCAGTCACACTTAATGATGGACTTGAGAGCATTGGTGTTCAGGCTTTTGCGAGCACCGGATTAACTTCCCTCACACTACCTGACACCCTCACAACGTTAGGGAACAGCTTTATTGAATACACAAAGATCAAATCAATTGTGGTACCTGAATCAGTTGTCAATTGGGACGAATATGGTGTCTTCAGCAATGCGGACAAGCTAGAAGAAGTCACATTACCAGATAATACTACCACTATTAAAGAGAGCGCTTTTGAAGGCTGTGAATCACTTAAAACGATCAAAGGCGCAAACAATCTTGAAGTGATTGAAAAATCTGCTTTTGAATATACAGAGGTTGATATTCAATCATTACTCGATCGTCCATCACTCAAAACAATTGGTACCCGTGCTTTCTATATGGTGCCATTTACCGATATCACTATTCCTGAGCATATTGAAGCTATAGATTCCTATGCATTCTACGCTATTGACACAAAAACACCATCTACCGTTGTATTTGAGGGTGAACCTAAATTAGGTACTCATGTCTTCCATGATCGTAAATTATTAACGCTTACATTCACTAAGATTGAATCAGCTTATGCTGAATTATTTGAGCAGAAAGACTACAGTACTTATAAAGTCAAAGACGGCAAAGTCAAACTACCACTTCACTGGCAAAAGATTACCAATGCAACAGGCTATAAGGTTGATGTCTATCTGGAAAAATCATGTAAAACAAAATTAACATCAGTGAATGTGACAGAAACAAAGAAGACCGTTACAGCAAAAATCTCCAAAAAGCAAAAGAAAGGTCGTTCTTATATCTATGCAAAAGTCACACCTTATCAGAGTGTTGATGGCAACAAAGTTTATGGAAAAGCTTCATCTGCATTAGAACTTCATATTAAATAAGTCATATGTCTTACAAATATCGTGTGGATCTTTTGATCCCACGATATTTTTGGGCCAATTCATTTGACATAGTCTATAAAATAAAGTGTTATTAGAGGATGTTTTTTTGAAATGTCACTTGACATCACAAACACTTCACATAAAATAGAAGAGAAAAAACTAGCTTTATTATGAGAAAAGAAAATAAGCATCAGTAATACTTTATTTTTTTTCTTCATAATTAAGAAAGGAGAGTTATGGAAACAGAAAATAAGACATTTATAAAAGCGATGAAAGCCGAATTATCCATTCGCAAGATCATCGGTATTCTATTATTGATTGCTTGTCTTGTCTTTGTGGTTTTTCAGAAAGATAGTCTTTCTTATGGTGTCGCTCATTATAACGATGAGAAAGTCTCCAAAGTTGCAAAAAAAGATGTAGACTTCTATAGAAACCATCCTGATGAAGCTAACGCCATCGAAGATGACCATCTTCGCTATCAGATGCGTGTAGCAACAAAGAATTATGTGTCTATGAAGGGTAATGTCACTTTACGTCAGACATTCACCGCAAGTGATGGTCAAATCAAACGTATTTTGATATTCTTCCACAATCCTGGCAACTATTCAGCCGAAGGAAAAGTCACTGTCTCTGTTGAAGACCAGAAAGGAAAAGAAGTATGTTCCTCTGAACTGGCAGCCAATCTTATCTTAAATGATCAGCGTACACAATTTGACTTCATTAGAAATAATGAAGAAATCAATGCTGTTCACACAGTCAGAGAACGCGTCTCCGTCTACAAGTCAGATGGTATCAATATTAAAAAAGGTGCCAAATATACGATTGTAGTCAAATCAGAAAACCTGACATCTGATGATGATTTCTCAATCTGTCTTGGTAATGAAAGCTATAACGATGGACAGACAATGACAGTTAATGGCAAGGATTATGGTGATAAACGCATTCATGGTGCCGTCATTTTGAATCATGCACCAATGGCTATCTTTAGTCTGTTTGCGATTGCTTTTCTGATTGCCATTGTATTGATTCTCATTCCTGCATCTTACATCAATGAGAAGATGCAAGAAAAAGGAAAAGAAGACTTTAACCTTGATCGTTTGATTACAAGAGTTTTATTCTTCCTGACACCACTATTTGTCTACTATATCTGTTATAAAGTATCCAACTACAAGTTAACGGAAATCCTTAAGACCATGATTACCTTTAAAGGTGTGCTGAATCTTTTGATTATCGTGATCTTCTGGTATGCAGTTTATGCATTGACTAACCGTACAAAGATTTCTATTTATGTGACAACAGTTTTCTATTTTGTCTTTATTCTCGCCAACTACTTCTTGAATGTCTTTAGAGGCTCACCACTTGTTGCAGCTGACATTTTATCCATTGGTACAGCTATGGACGTCGCTGCCAACTATGTCATCATCTTTAATAAGGCATCCTTAGAGATCATCGTTCTATCTGCAATCTTCTTTGTCCTTGCGCTCACAAGAAAACCTTATAAGAGTAAAGCATCTTTCAAAGTAAGAATGATCAAACTTCTCGTTGGTGTTATGGCAGTTGGTGGTTTATACTTCACATTCTTCAAATCTAATTTCGTCGAAAACAACAACTTACATATTTCAGGATTTGATACCCGAAAGAGTTATAAACTATTTGGTTATCCATTAAGCTTCTTAGTTTCAGTCACATTGACAAGAGCTGAAAAGCCTAGTGGTTACTCTGTTGATGCAGTCAACGAAATCGCTAAGAGATATGAATCAGATTCAGCAAAAACTGATACAAAAGTCTCAAAGACTCATCCAAATATGATCGTCGTCATGAACGAAGCTTATTCTGATCTGGCTGCAAATGGTAAGTTTAAGACATCAGCAGACTATATGCCATTTGTGAGAAGCTTAAAAGAAAATACCGTTAGAGGTACTGTTCATACTTCAATCTTTGGTGGTAGTACAGCTAACTCAGAATTTGAATTCTTAACTGGAAGCACAATGTCATTCCTGCCATTCCATTCAGTTGCCTACAATAACTTCATTCATGATAACCAACCTTCAACCACAACATCACTTGAAGACATCGGTTATAAAGGCAGTATCGCCTTCCATCCTGGTATGTCAGATTCTTATAATCGTAATAATGTTTATCCTTATCTTGGATTTGATGAACATGTCAGCTTAGAAGATCTTGAAGATCCTGAATATATGCGTTCTTTCGTCTCTGATGATTTTGATTTCAAATACATCACAGAACGTTATGAAAAGTATAAGAAATCTGGTGAAAAAGCACCGTTCTGGCTTTTCAATGTTACGATTCAGAACCATAGCGGCTTCAAGTTATCAACTGGTGTTGTTGATAAGAAAGTCACAATCACTGATGACAATGCCAATGGTGAAGAAGCACAACAGTATTTGAATCTGATCAGACAGACAGATATGGCATTTGAAAATATGGTCAACTACTTCAAAAAAGTTGATGAACCGACAGTCATTGTCATGTATGGTGACCATCAGCCACGTGTTGAAGATAAGTTCTATAATGCATTACATAAACGTCTGCCATCAGATATGACAGCACTTGAAATAGGCGAAACAATGTATCAGGTACCACTGATTATGTGGGCAAACTATGATATCGAAGAAGAAACAGATGTTGATATCAGCATCAACTATCTCTCTGCCTTTGTTCGTAACAAGTCAGGTATGGAATTAACTGCTTATGATAAGTATCTATTAGATCTTCACGAAAAGATTCCTGTACTTACAGATATCTGTTATGTAGGTGATGATGGAGTCATGTATGACCCTAAAGATAAGTCTAAATATTCAGAACTTATTAATGAATATCATATCCTGCAGTACAACAATCTAATTGATTACAAGAATCGTGTCGAAGAATTCTTCAGGATGAAGCAGCAATAGTCCTCAAAGAAAAAAGTCAAATTATATTGGAACCCCAATATAGTTTGACTTTTTATATTGTTCATAAAAGATTGTGATCTAATTATATCTCCAAACTGGGATATAAATATCAAATGCCACACTATAACAATATGATTGATCATAAAACCTAAGTCAAAACAATCAAATAATATGTAAAAAAGCATGTCAATGATTAATTAATATGTTACATAAACACCATATTTCTTCAAAAACTTAAGAAATTTTTAATATTTTCGCCATTTTTAAGGTACTAATGCGAGACTTTATTATCAAAAATAATTATAATTGGGATGAGGTGAGAATTATGATCGACTTTAAACAAGAAGTCATGAATAGAAAAGAGGAACTCCTCAACGACTTAAAAACACTCTGTCAAATACCATCAGTCCTCGATCCATCAACTGCTGGTTTCAATCAACCATTTGGTGAAGCTAATCGCCGTGTGCTTGATGCCATGCTTGCCATCGGTAAACGTGATGGTTTTGAAGTTGATGATGTCAACGGGTATGCTGGTCATATAGATATCGGTGAAGGTGAAAAAACATTAGGTATTCTTGGACACTTAGATGTTGTCCCTGCCAATGTGGAAGGTTGGACTTATCCTGCCTATGATATGACCATTGATGGTGATTTTTTATACGGACGTGGAGTCGCTGATGATAAAGGTCCATTACTGGCAGCTTACTATGGTGCTAAGATTGTCAACGAAATGGATTTTGATAAAAAAATGAAAATCCGTGTGATCTTCGGTTGTGCTGAAGAAACAGGATCAGATTGTGTCAGACACTATTTCAAGGTTCGCCCTTATCCTGATTTAGGTTTCACTCCTGATGCAGGCTTCCCTGTCGTCTATGGTGAAAAGGCACTCGCAAAAGTCAATCTGTCAGGTGATTTTGAAAAAGACAAACTGATTGGACTTTATGGTGGAACAGCTGTCAATATCGTTCCTGCAGAAGCCGAAGCCATCGTTAAAGGCGAATGCAGGGATTATCGTGATACTTTCTATCCATATCTTAGAAAACACGGCTTAGAAGGCGATTTAGAAGAAGAAGGCAATGCTACAAGACTGGTTGTCAAAGGTGTCAGTGCTCATGGTTCAGTACCAGAACTTGGCGTCAATGCGATCGTCTATCTCTGTCATTACCTGAATACAGTCATCGACAATGAATTCGTTGACTTTATTGATGAATACTTCTATAAAGACGTCACTGGTGAAAAGATCGGTATCGACTGTCCAGGTATCATGGGACACACATCTGTCAACCTAGGCAAAATCGTCTATAAAAATCAACATGGTGTTATTAATCTTGATGTAAGAACTTCTTATGAACTAGCTAAAGAAGACTTCTTCAATAGAATTGATCAATGGCTTAAAGATTCACCATTTGATAAAGAAATCAACTATGAAAATGCGCTTTATGTCGATCCAGAAAGTGACCTGATTCAAAAACTTCATCGTTCATATGTAGAATTCACTGGTGATACCACCAATGGACCAACCACAATGGGTGGTGGCACTTATGCTAAAGAAATGCCGAACTGCGTTGCCTTTGGTTGTGAATTCCCTGGACGTGACAACAAGATGCATCAAAATGATGAATTAATCAATCTTGATGAACTCTTAACATCAGCCGCTATTTACGCAAAAGCCATCTACGATTTAATCAAAGCAGACTAAAATATAACCGGAGAAGACATCAATTCTTCTCCTTTTCTTATGGCTTTTATACCACTATTATAAACGGCTATTTTGATTAATATTTCAGTTGAATATTATTTATCACCTATGCTATAATACGTGTACACGCGGTCGTGGTGGAATGGTAGACACGCAAGTTTGAGGGACTTGTGGGCGTAGGCCTGTGTGAGTTCAAATCTCATCGACCGCACCATTGGAAAGTGAGCTAACTCGAAAGGGTTAGTTTTTTTGTTTTCCAGAAACCACAATATTCCCTTTTACAGTATGATATAATCATGAATGAAAAGAGGTAAAGAAAATGGCAGAGAATCATACCCAAAATGTTGAAGACATCATACAAAACTGGCATATCTTTTATCAATTAGATCTGTATTGTAACGCTCAATCGGATGGTGGCATTGATTATAACGGTGAATATATGACTAAGACGATGAGTATTTTACCTGAGATGGTGGTCCTTGATAAAGAGACACCAATCGCTGTCTCATTTGGCGAACACTTATTCTACTTTGATGACCTTAAAACACATACCCTGACCATAAAAACACCAAGAGAATATGTTGGTGGCTGGGGCTATGTAACGAAGACACATCACTATACGCTCACGCCTGGTTCTGCACCTGCAAACAGTTTTCCGGCAACATGGCAAACATAAATCAAAGCCAGCTGACAATAATTCACTTTCAAACAACTAATAAAAGGCTGTAGAGATCTTAATGATCCCTTACAGCCTTTTAAACTTTCCATGTTATAAACAAGCGTGATGTTGCTGTGTCTGGTGACACATGCACATATGGTTCTGTCTTGCAACATTGATGATACCTTTTGCGTTATCATCATCCATGATGATTTCTTCAACATCATAGACATTGATTGTACCTTTTGCAGGATTTTTAATGCTTTTTATTGTTGATGTTACTGTGGCTTCGACTTCTGATTTTTCAAATGCCAGGTCAGTATCAATCATCTGACAATTGATCAGTTTCAAACCCCTACAGTAACATAATGGCTGAGTACCAATGATGACACAGTTTTCAAATGTGATATTTTCAGAGTACCAGGCTAAGTATTCACCTTTGATGACACTGTTTTTTACAACGACATTTTTAGCATGCCAGAAAGCATCTTTAGTATCAAAATGACAGTTGTCAAATGTAGAATCAGTGATGTACTGGAATGAATATTTACCATTCAATGTAACATCATCAAAATCTAAATGATTAGAACGTAACATGAAGTATTCACTGATGGCACTACTATGTTTCATAGTGATGCCACGTGTAAACCAGCCAAATTCAGTTGAATCAATATCACTGTTTTCAATGACGATATTACCACATTCTCTTAATGCTTTAATACCATGTAGTTTAGTATCTCTAATAGTGACATTGTTTGAATACCATAAAGCTGCACGACAGTTAGCTGTCATTTCACTATCTGCAATCAATACCTGATCATCATGCCAGAATGGGTATCTTAAGTTGAAATAAGTATCATAAACTTCAATATCTCTATTTTCTTTCAAAGCACTTTCGCCATCTGCTTCACCATCGAAACGACAATGATCAACGATAATATTCTGACTTCCATAAAGTGCTCTTTCCTGATCAAAAGTTAAATTTGTATAAGTTTTCATATGAATACCTCCTTATTAGTGTCCAGCGACTTTTGTCATGTTGTATGCCAGATAATCCAGGCAATCCAGACAACGCTGTTTTTCATGTATATCTTTAAGTATTTCTTCTCTTTGTTTTAAGATGACACGCTGTGAAGACTGACACGTTTCATCAGCTTCAAGACAGTCAATAAATTCTTTGATTTGTCCCTCAGTACAACCAGCATCAATCAGATTTTGTTTGACACCATTCATACCATCAATATAGAAATCTTCTATTTTACGATTTGTTTGATTTTTATTCATGTCCAACATCCTCTCTGTTTGACTACGCTTATTGTAATCGCAAAACACTGATATGTCTAATACTTATATCCTATCCTTATCTATGCCTTTTTGTAATAGATAGAAAAATATGTTATAGTGTACATAGCATCACTTTCATTAGGAGGATTGCTTATGGAATTAAGAGTTTTAGAATACTTTTTAGCTGTTGCCAGAGAAGAGAGTATCTCCGGTGCCGCTAAAGCACTACATTTATCCCAGCCTACATTATCAAGACAGCTTAAAGATTTAGAATATGAATTAGGTAAACCCTTGATGATCAGAGGCACAAGAAAAATCACTTTAACAGAAGAAGGTATTCTGTTGAGAAAAAGAGCTACTGAGATTCTAGCATTGGCTGATCGTACTGTAGAGGATATAAAAATCTCCAGCGATAGTATTGCCGGAGACATCTATATTTGTACCGGTGAATCAGAATGTTTCAGACTCATCGCCAAGGTTGCAAAAAATGTCAATGCCACCTACCCTGATATTCATTTTCATATTTCCAGTGGAGACAATCTTGACGTCTTAGAACAATTAGATAATGGTACAATCGACTTTGGGCTTGTCTTTTCAGATTATGATCATCATAAATACAACGGGATTGAAATCCCATCATCACAGACATGGGGCGTCTTGATGCATCCCTCATCACCATTAGCCTCTAAGAAAAGTCTTACCCTTAAAGATTTATGGGATCAGCCATTAATCATCTCCCGCAGCCATCAACAACTTGGTATCCCTGTAGAACATACAAATATCGTTGCCACTTATTCTCTTTTATACAATGCCTCATTATTAGTTGAAGAAGGTCTTGGCTACGCCATTTGTTTTGATCAAATCGTCAATACGACTGGTAACGATCATCTTATCTTTGTGCCTTTTAAAGATTCTGAAGTAGCTCCTGCTTACATTGTCTGGAAGAAATATCAGGTCTTCAGCAAGGCGGCAAACTGTTTCTTGAATGAATTGCTATAAATATCAACTTAGCCATAAAAAAGCCATGATTCCCTCACAGGATCATGGCTTTATTGTTTATAAACTATACATTGTCCCTCTTTGATCATAGAAATCATAATGATTGATTTTTCCATTTCATAAGATGATACTTTGAGTGATCATCCTCAAAACCAGTTGATTTGTATAATGAATAACCTGCGTCTGTTGATTTCAATTCAACAGTGCTTAATTCAAGTCGCTTCGCTTCCTCAATAAGCTCCCCCACCAACATTTTTCCATAACCTTGATGACGATAGTATGGTTTGGTATAAACATTGAACACTGTTCCTGTCTTACCATTGATAAAGGCTGAACTCATTGGTTTGATGATTACAAGAAGAAAGGCACAGGCTATGATGTCGTCATTATGTCTCACTATGAAACAAAATAAATCATCGTTTAAATGTGTTTTGAAATAATCAGGTAGTCTCGTCATAATTTCCTTTTCATCACTTGCATCAAGATGACCATTGTCTTCTCGCAAATAAGCAATTCTCATGTCGACAAGTTTATCAATATCTGACTGTATCGCTTTTTCAACAATCATTGAGTATCCTCCATTTATCATGACATTAGACAATCTGAATGACGTCATTAAAAATCGCTCTGAATTGTTCATTGATATCATCATCGACATGATAATGACCAAAGAACCATTTCCTAAAAGTAGTATTATGAGCGACTTCATCAAGAAATTGTGTCAAGCGATCGTTCTTATAATACGGATTGACCTTGTCTTGAATGGATGATGGTGCACAATGAGTGATGATATAGTCAACGTTATAGTTACATGCTTCAAGATGTTTAAGAGCGTTATCATACTCTTCATCATTTGGCAGCTCTCGACGCCACCAGTAAAGATCTTCAACTTCTTCACCACGGTCATGAGAACTTGCGCCACCCATCACAAAGAAACGCTGACCATCAATCATATAGGTTTCTCCTCGTAACAGATGGATAATATGCGGGCGAATCATCTGTGCTTTGCCGCCACAAAAATCAATGATCGGAAATTCATCACTGTAGAGACGATTATAATTCTCATGATTGCCATCACACCATAAAACGGTATATGGTTTGTCTTCAAGCCATTTCAGCCAATAACGTTCAGTTTTGCTTTCCTGTAAGTCAAAGACCAAACCAAAGTCACCACAAATGATTAGATAATCATCACGCGTCAAGGTCTTCGCCAGAATCCCAAAGTCACTCTTACTGTTGAGTTTTTTGATGTCGAGATAGGCATGAATATCCCCTGTCACAAAAATCATTGTTAAACCTCACGTTTGAGTTTTTTGAGTGTCAAGTGATTGTCTTCGATAAAACGTTTAATGTCTTCTCCACATAAGAACGCTGTTTCCATTGGACGAATGACTGTATAAGATGAATGATCAAGGATATACTGATCAAGATAGCCTGGATGGAAGATAACGATGGTTGACTCGTGTGAAAGAATGAAATCTAAATTATCGTTTAGAAGTGCCAGAGGATCATAAAGATTGTGTTCGTCAGGTCGCCCCATTAAACCATACATCTGATGTTCTTCTTCCCACTCTTTATCCATCACGGCATTTTCATAGAATAAGTGATGACGTTCAGACACATTTTTTAAGGCTTTGAAGAAGTTTTTAGAGCTGACAGCATGAGCTTCAAAGTAGTCAGGAACTCTTCCTGTAATGTCAATAAAACGCTTTAATTGGGCTTCTATTTCACGTTCTGCTTCTTCGATGACAACTGTATCGACAGTACGACTTCTGATCTCACGACTGCTGCAGAACATACCATCTGCACCAACTAAAGAAGGAATATCCTGAGGATCACATATTGGTTTGCCAACACAAATATTGGTGTGTTGACCTAAAGCAATATCAGCATCCTTAATCAGTTGATAGCCATGCTCAATGGCATCCATATTAGTCATCAAACCAACACTAGTGATGACACCATCAAAAACTGCTTTCGCAAT
Organism: Erysipelotrichaceae bacterium; assembly: GCA_017633115.1. Classification (GTDB taxonomy): domain Bacteria; phylum Bacillota_I; class Bacilli_A; order Erysipelotrichales; family Coprobacillaceae; genus RGIG9341. The sequence continues at coordinate 11,978 of JAGBPZ010000155.1, forward strand.
TCCGTAATTAACACCTTCACTAAAGCCTAGATCATCGGCTCTCATTATCAAGCTAGACATATTATCACCCTTTCTTTATCTCTTATACATATTATAATCTTTTCCTAAAATCCACTTCAAGTCATAGGATGACTTTCTTCTTCAGAATATCTTAAGGCAATCTTAAGTAAATTTTTTACCATTCAAAGGCTATTTTGATTATAATTATAGGTGTGGCATATTTTGTCGCAATGTTTTTAAGTTTTGAGGAAGTGGATTTTTATGATTAACATTATTGATGAGACTAAAGTCATGGATTCAACTATTAGAATCCAAATTTTATTGTATTTGAATCGTTCTAGTATGTCATATACAGAACTCAAGAATGAATGTGGTATCGCCGATGGGGCAATGACAAATCATATTACTAAATTAAAAGATGCAGAATATATATCTGCAGCGAAAGGTTATGAACACAATCGTCCAAAAACAACTTATTCAATTACTGATACTGGACGTGCAAAAATCAAACAATTCGTCGCCGATCTTAATGAATCACTCAACAGTTAAGCAACAGTCTTAACTGTTTTTTTAACTTTAAAGACAATAAATGGTATAATGTCAATTGAGGTGAATAAACGATGAAATGGTGGCAAAAAATGATTGCATATGAACTCTATCCTAAGAGTTTTAATGATACAACTAACAGTGGTACTGGTGATCTTCAGGGTATCATTGATAAACTTGACTACTTGAAAGCTCTCAACATTGGCGCAATATGGCTGACACCTGTCTGCCGTTCCCCAATGGTCGATAATGGCTATGACATCGCTGATTACTGCGATATTGATCCAAGCTATGGCACCATGAATGATATGAAAACATTGATGGCAGAAGCTAAAAAACGCGGTATCCGTATCGTTATTGACTTGGTCTTCAATCATACGTCTGAACAAAATCCTTGGTTCTTAGAATCTGCTTCATCACGTGATAATGATAAAAGTGACTGGTACATCTGGCGTGATGCCCGTGAAGATGGTACCCCACCTACTAACTGGCGTGGTATTTTTGGTGGCTCAGCCTGGACCTGGAATGACACCCGCCAACAATATTATCTCCATACTTTTGCGAAGCAGCAGCCTGATTTAAACTGGGCTAATCCTGAAGTTCGTCAGGCACTTTATGATGCCGCTAATTTCTGGATCGACTTAGGAGCTGGTGGATTCCGTATTGATGCCATTACCTATATCAAAAAACCAGATGTCTTTAAAGATGGCACTCCTGATGCTCCTGATGGCATGGTCGGGATCCATGATATGATTGCCAATACCGAAGGGATTCTTGATTACCTTCACGAATTCAAACGTGCTGTCCGTGATGGCCATGATATATTCACTGTTGGTGAAGCCAATGGTGTCAGCGCTGAAGAACTGCCTGACTGGGTTGGTGACAATGGTGTCTTTGATATGTTGTTTGAATTCTCTCATATCAATGTCGAATTCAAGAGTGTTGAAAACTGGATGACACCTGATGACTGGACATTGCCTGATTTAAAACGTGCATTGACACAAAGCCAAAAGAACACAAAAGATAATGGCTGGTATCCAATCTTCTTTGAAAACCATGACCGCCCTCGTGCCATCAATCATTTCTACAAAGAAGGTGCAAATCGTCTTTTAGCAGGTAAAGCCATTGGTCTTATTCTTTATACGCTTCGTGGTACCCCATTCCTTTATCAGGGCGAAGAACTTGGTATGGTCAATGTAGCCTGGGATGATATCGCTGATTACAACGATATTTCATCAATTGGTCAATATAAGCAGGCCATTGAAACAGGTTATAGTCATGAAGAAGCTATGGCAGCTGTTCATCGCTTCAGCCGTGACTCTGCCCGTACTCCAATGCAGTGGGATACGACTGTCAATGCCGGATTTACAACTGGTCAGCCATGGTTACCTGTCAATGATGACTATGAAACATATAACGTTGAAAGTGAATTAAAAGATCCTGATTCCATGCTCAACTGGTTTATCAAGTTAGGTCAAATCCGTCAGGAATATGATATTCTCATCAAAGGTGATTATCAGGAATTATGGCCTGACGATGAAGCCATCTATGCCTATACACGTCAATATGATGACCATCAGGCAACGATTCTTGTCAACTTCTCTGGCGAGACACTTGACTATGATCCATCAATCATCACTGAGGCAAACTGTATCATCAGTAATGTCAACAACTCTACAAAAGGCATGCTACAGCCTTATGAAGCAGTCTTCTACCTTGACTAAATCTATGACCGTCTGATTGCAGACGGTTTTATTATTTCTAAACGTGAAATAGTTAGATTATTGATTACAAAACAGATATAATTTTATAAGGATAATATTTAATACATTAAAATGAGGAGGTATAGTATGGGTTTTCCAAAAGGATTTTTATGGGGTGGCGCAGTTGCAGCCAACCAATGTGAAGGTGCTTATTTAGAAGATGGCAAGGGACTAAGCGTTCCTGATATGCTTCTTGGTGGTGACGTCAATACACCAAGAACATTCTGCCCTACAATTGAAAAAGGCGTCTTCTATCCATCTCATGAAGCAGTTGACTTCTATCATCATTATGCAGAAGACATTGCTTTATTCGCAGAAATGGGCTGGACAGTATTTAGATTCTCGATTAACTGGGGTCGTATCTTCCCTAACGGTGATGATGAAGAACCTAATGAAGCTGGCTTAGCTTATTATGAAAATGTCATCGATGAATGCCGCAAGCACAACATCGAACCATTGATTACATTATGTCACTACGAAATTCCATGGGCTATTGTTACAAAATATCATGGTTTCGTAGACCGCAGAGTTATTGATTTATTCGTTAAGTATGCCACTACTTGTATGAAACGTTACAAGGACAAAGTTAAATACTGGCTGACATTCAACGAAATCAATATCGTTTTACATGAACCAATGATCGGTAACCTTTATGGTACTGGTTTAGTTGAACAGGTTGACTTAGATAGAACTGAACCTTGCATGCTCAATGAATTGACAACCGTTCCACAGCGTACATTTGAAGCCTTACATAATGAATTCGTTGCTTCTGCACTCACTGTCATCGAAGGTCACAAAATCAATCCTGATTTCATGATTGGTAACATGATTGCTTACACAGCTCTTTATCCATTAACATGTAATCCAAAAGACTTATTAGAATGTCAGTGGCTTGATCACTGGAAGAACGACTTCTGCTCAGATGTCCAGGTTCGTGGTTACTATCCAGATTACATCATGAAATATTTTGAAAGAGAAGGCATTGATACATCATTCATTACAGAAGAAGATAAAGCCATCATCAAAGAAGGTACAATCGACTTCTACACATTCTCTTATTACATGAGTAACTGTATCACTGTTGACCCTAACGCTGAAAAGAGTGGCGGTAACCTCTCAGCAGGTTATAAGAATCCATATCTTAAAGCATCTGACTGGGGCTGGCAGATTGACCCTGATGGTCTGAGATGGTGTCTCGCAAAATTACATGACCGTTATCCTGATACACCATTAATGGTTGTTGAAAATGGCTTTGGTGCATATGACAAAGTTGAAGAAGATGGTTCTATTCATGACAGTTACAGAATCGATTACTTCAGACCACATGTTAAAGCCATGAAAGAAGCAATTGATCTTGATGGTGTACCATTAATCGGTTATACAACCTGGGGACCAATCGACTTAGTATCAGCTGGTACTGGTCAGTACGCTAAACGTTATGGTTTCATCTATGTTGACCGCCATGATGATGGTTCTGGTGATTTCTCTAGAAGCCGCAAAGATTCATTCTTCTGGTATAAGAAGGTTTGTGAATCTAACGGTGAAGACATCGATTAGTATGACAAAATGACCTGCCTTTATGGCAGGTTTTTTCATGACTTATAAAATTCATACTGGTCTTCTGATTTCACGATATAATGAACTTAAGGAGGCAATATTATGGAAAAATTACTCACTGAACCAGGGTTTGTTTTAGACAAAAAAGGACGACCTCAGCCTGGTTATAGCACGCAAGAAGTTTTGACCTACCGCCGTAAAGACATCAAAGCCAAACCATTTCGTATCAAAGAATGGGATTTCTATCAGATGGAAGATGTCAACGGGCAATACTGTATTCAGTTAACGTATGGTCATGCCGACTATATCGGTCAAATCGGTGTCATGATGTTCGATATTAAAAACAGTCAATGGATCATTAATGAATCGACATTGATTCCTTTGGCAATGAATCGTATGAAGTTACCTGAAAGTGCCTCAAAGGATAATGAAATCCACTATCGTAAAGGCAAATATGTGGTCGACTTTATTTGCCACGATCATATTCGTGACTTATCACTTAAGACTCCACATTTTGAATGCCAGATTCATTTAGAGCCACAAATCAATCATGCTCTAATCATAAATGTCCCATTTGATGAATCACCACGACACTTCTATTACAACTACAAGCTCAATTGTATGAAAGCTACAGGCATGGTCAAATGGGTTGATGACAATCATGAGGTCAACGTCATCAGTCTAACAGACAATACCTACTATGGTTTGCTTGACTGGGGACGTGGTGTCTGGCCATTTTCTAATGAATGGTTCTGGAGCAATGGCCAAGGTATGGTCGATGGTCAACTGTTTGGTTTCAACCTTGGTTGTGGCTTTGGTAACACAGATACTGCGAGTGAAAATATTCTCTTCTATGAAGGTCAACCACACAAGCTTTCTCAAGTCACCATTTCCCATACTGATGATTATATGGCTGAGTGGACATTAAAAGATAAAGAAGGCAGATGTCAGTTAACGATGACACCTGAATTCGACCGCATTACCCGTGACCATATTCTCTTCGTTGATAATTGTACTCATCAGGTCTTTGGTCGCTTCAATGGCAAGGTCATCTTAGATGATGGACGTGAACTGATCATCAAAGATTTGCCTGCCTTTGCTGAACATGCCGTCAATAACTGGTAATAAAAAAACCGGCTCATCATCAGATGAGTCGGTATTTTATTTGCTTGACATTAACCTAACCACAGGAAGTTCATAAATAATGGGACCTGGCGTTCCCATGAAGCTTCACTGTGATAACCATTATGTTGATAATAAATATAAGTCGTTGCACCCTGATCCATGAATGTTTTCTCTGCTCTCAAATTAGCTCTGGCGATGACAGTATTCATTGGATTTTTTGCCTTAGAGTAGGATTCATGTTCACCCCAGGATAGATACACACGGGTATCAGGATCAATTGGACCTTCTTTGATATCACGAACAATATCGGTCATACATGGTGCAATTGATGATGACAAGCAGGCTGCTTTAGAAAAAGTATCATTGAATTTAGCAGCAGCATAAACTGCCATCAAACCACCCATACTGCTGCCGCCAATACCAGTCGCTTCACGATGTGTATAAGTGCGGTAAGTCTGGTCAATCATTGGTTTTAATTCGTCTGCAATCCATGATAATGTCTGATGACCAATACCATCGATTTCGCCACAGAATGAAGCAATATAATGATATGGACAGTACTCAATCAGACGTTCATCATTTTCATGTCCGCATTCAATTCCAACGATGATGATTTTCTTAGACCAGTGATCTAAGAATTCTTTTAAGCCCCAGCTTTTACCAAATGTGGCATCTTCATCAAAGAACAGATTATGCCCATCAAAGAAATACATAACTGGATAGTGTTCTTCTGATTCCTCATAATCATCCGGCAAATAAATATGTAAACGGCGTACTTTATTGACCGGTGTAAATAAAACATCTTTTTTTACAATCATAAAAACTCTTTCCCCTTCCACTCCTTATTATAACATGACTTAATTGAAGACAAAGAAAAAAAGCCGCGGGGGAGCGACTTTCTTTATTATGATTTTTAGAAGGGAAAATTGTGTCGTAAAGTTTCTTTCGACACTATTAATATACATGAGTTTTGTGAAGTCTATGTGAACAAATAACCTTTAAATATTAAAGTCAGGACAAATGATGGGTATTTCTTGTTTTAAGGTTGGACCCATCTTATAATTAAAGGCAAGAATGAAACGAGAGGATGATCAAAGTATGAATCAAAAATCATGCGCATTTATCGCTGGATTGTTAACGGAAGCAACATTGGTACAGCTATTAGCTTTTGTCATGAGTGGTAAGAAACGATATTTACTCTATACAGCTCTCAATCTAACATTGGCCGCTGGATTTGGACTGTTGGCAGTAGCACCAACACCAGAACAGCTGCGACAAATGGGAGTTGATGCGAAATTGATGGAAGCATTTAAAAAATATGCTGACAATGATGATGATTACGAAATAAGAGCTGAAGATCTCGTTCACTAAGGAGAATAGAAAAATGTTAGAAATTGGAACAAAAGCACCTGATTTTACCCTTCCTGATCAAGATGGTAACGAAGTCAGTTTAAGTGATTTTAAAGGACAGAAAGTCATTCTTTACTTCTACCCTCGTGATAATACTGCTGGTTGCACAAAGCAGGCTTGTGG
>JAGBPZ010000156.1 GCA_017633115.1 Erysipelotrichaceae bacterium
CCAGATAAAGTCTGGGCAATAACTCTGGTTCTGACTTTAGAAGATTTACCAACACTTTCAGTTGTACCACCAAAATATCTGACTTTATCTTTACCACTCTTAATGGCAACCTGGTCACCACCACGGGAATAAGTTAAGTTGAGGGCCTGAGTGGCCATTTGTTCAAGTTCACGAAGAACACGGGTGCCACGTCCGATACCAATAGATAATGTCATCACTTCATCAAACTTGGCCATTTCATCTTTAAATGTATTGAGGATGGCAAATTTGTTTTCAACCTGTTTTGCATATATACGTTCGTTAAAGAATAGTAAGTAACCACCAGTACGATAACTACGGATGATCATACCATTACTTGTTGCCCATTCATTAATAATATGACGGGCCTGAGTTCTGATTTGTGACATCTTTTCTTCATCAACATTGTTGAGAGTTTCTTCATAGTTATCAATTGTAATATAACCAACGCACATCTGCTGGTCATCATAGTCCTGCTTCATAGAAACATACTGAGTGACATCTTTAAGGAATAACAGTCTTGTTTCTTCTGAGTTATAGACTTCAAATTTACGACCCTTCAGTTCGACAATACGGATTTCATCATTTTCGAACAAGCTTGCAAGTGTTGGCTGCCATTCAAGCAGCTTGACACCAACAATTCTAACATTAAGAGCAACTAGTAAATCTGATACCCAGGTTATATTGTAGTTTTCATCATATTGAATTAAACCAACACCACCAAAGACCAAAGCATTTCGTGAATCAACATCTAAAGCCTCAGCCACACTTTGCGTTTCACTATCGAGGATATTGGTAAGAATCGCAAGTGAAATGAAGATAAGGATATTTTTACCGATAATGTAAACCATCAAGACGAGAAATAGCATCGACGTTAAGAATGTATAAAGGCCAACTGCAACCAATATTTCTAAAATCAATAAAGAAATAATAAGGTTACGCCATTGAGCAACTTTTTTCGTCATAGATCTCACTTCCTTTGCTTCATAATACTGCATACATTATAAGGCAAAATCAACCTTTAAGCAACCAATGCAATAAACCCATAAAGCTAAAAAAAGAGAGCTTTCAATTAGCTCTCACGATGTTGTAATAAATCTTTTCGCCATTGCGTGATAGTATCAAAGATACCAATCAGTTCAATCGCAATCAGTAATGGCGGGATAAAGCAGGCAAAGAATACAAAACCTGATAATCTTGGGTGACCATTGACAATCAGCCAGGTGGCAGCAGCTGCCATCCCATCGACCATGAAGATCATCATCACAAAGACATAAATATAACGGATGATGGTCAAGTCAAACTGACCAAAGCGCATCATTCCATAGCAACCAAGTAATATTGCCAGTAGAATATAACCGTATTTCAGCGGGATCATAAAGTTTAAAATATGAAAGTCATTATTAAATGGTACTTTGAATCGTCTTAATAACCCCTGACATAAAATCAAAACCACATAAGCTTCCATCAATGACATCAACATAATCATCATCGGAATGAAATCAAGAAAATTCTGTAAGGTAATAGCAGTGCCCAATCCTGCAGAAGCAAGCATTTTATAGGTTTCCGTCATTTCCGCCACAAGGTCAACACCAAATAAGCCGGCAAAGACTTCATAGACAAGAATTAAGTCGATAAAGGCAATAATCGTTGTACCTGCAAGCATCACGAGCTGTGAGGCTTGACGCTTTAGACATTCACCAATATAAACGCCCATCATACAAGTGATGACCGCAATCAGAATGAAGGTTGGCAGGCCTGTCATAAAGACAATCGCAATGGATGCCAGTGATACCGCAATGTTGTCGCGTATTGAATAGCGATAACCATACCAGGCAAAAGGCACAACCATGATATAACCGATAAAAGCATCAAAAAATGATGCTGTATAGGTATTAAAAAAGGACAAGACGCCAAAAAGCGCAGCAATCATTGCACCTTGAACTAATCTGTTTGTTTTCAACATGTATCACATCCTTGCACTGTATTGTAGCACCATTCTCTTTCACTGACAAACTGATTCACTTCCATTATAATTTATTTCTAGACAAAAATTGGGTAATGGAAATCAAGTGAATTTTAAACATTTCTACAATGTTGTGAGATTCTTTGAAAAATATTCACATTTCCTATAAAAAGTCATGTCGGTAAGATCGCTTCGCGAGCCTATATGAGGACTGATTTCATTGACATGATGAAAACCCCGAAGAATTGACTCTTTTTTTCGGGTCCTGTGGATATATAATGAATTCGGTTTTAGTATTGGTACATCGTACCATGTTTACACATGTAATAAATTATTCGCAGTAATTTATTGTCACGTTTTTTAGAGTAGTGATATCATATTTGAAAGGTAATTATATTTGTATACATTCATAATTTTAGAGAAAGGCATTTTATAATATGTTTAAAAGATTAAAAATAGCGGCATTCTCTATGCTTTGCGCTATTTTATCAATAGCATTGATTTTTACATCAGTTGCACCTGTTGAAGCTGCAAAGAAAGTGAAAATGCCTACAAAAGTAACAGAATATGAATTAAACGAGGGCAAATGGGTTAAACGACGTTATATAACATATACGTATAATTCGAAAGGCGATTGTATAAAAACATCTTGTACATTTTATGACACTGATGGCATAAAAGATCACAAGGCTACAATCAAATTAAAGTATAC
>JAGBPZ010000034.1 GCA_017633115.1 Erysipelotrichaceae bacterium
ATGTTTTTTCGGTAAAGATTTTGATCAGTCACTTTATGAATCGCCATCATAATCACAAAGTCTAATTGATGATATGACTCTTGTTCAATTTTACCAATGCCATACCATAAGGTCCCAATATTTTTTGAAACCAGATAGAGATCGAGCTGCTCCCCAATATACCCAATATTACGCAGATATCCATCTTTCTTTTCACTATAAAAGCAGATACAGTACTCCTCTCCACGCTTGCAGTTTGTTTCTTCAGCAGGTACGATTCTAATTTCTGTTTTTATATTTGAATCAAGAGAGTCTAGAGTATGATATACAGCCATAATATCTAATAGTTCTTCATCAGAAATGGTCTCATTACCCACATTACGGAAGAGATGAAATGACTTTCTTTTAAATATCATATTATAAAACTTGTCATTCATTCACTTTCACCTGCAATTCTCTTTATTTTTTTGATCTCATGGCTAAAAAAGTAGGAATATTTAATTCATGTAAACGTCCTTCACCATTTGTGTCTTCATAAAGGCTTATAAGTGTGAAACCAGCTTCTAATTGTCCATTAATTTGTTCCTCTAATGAATGAGAAAACTGCACACCACTGTCATCCTTTTCAAGTTGAAGACGATGTGTTTCATTGACTAATGGATCAAATGGTAAACTATTGATGATTTCACGTTCGTCATCGTCAACAATGTAATTAATGTAATGATCTACACCAGATAATAGTATGCCACCTTTTTTGAGGACACGATAGCATTCTTTCCAAATACTTTTAACATCCTTGACATAACAATTTGCTACTGGGTGAAAGATGAGATCAAATTCATTATCTGCAAATGGTAGAGGTTCAGTCATATCCCCACGTATGATCGTTATTTCATATCCTTCACGTTCAGATACCATTTTTTCGCTGTCAAGTTGTTTTTGTGAATAATCAAGGACTGTACATTTGGCGCCTAATGCAGCAAAGATTGGCATTTGTTGCCCGCCTCCACTTGCAAGACCAAGAATCTTTTGGCCCTTCAATTCACCAAACCATTCATGAGGCACGAATTTTGTCGGTGTTAAAAGAACATCCCACTCACCTTCTACTGCTTTGATATAATCCTCATGAGAAATAGGTTTTCCCCATTCCCATCCTTCTTCAACCCATCGGTCTATTGTTTGGGCATTAATATCTTGATATTTCATAAAAAAACTCCTTCATTAACGTTGAGTCACGACAACATGGATATCATCACCAAATGATTTACCAATGGATTTCCTGATTGCTTTTGTCACACCAATAATGTAACAAATATTGCCTTGTTCATCTTTAAGTCCCATATTGACAATACTGCCATCATAATCAGTACCATCAAAGGTTGCATGTACCTTTACGCGACCTTTTCCAAATTCTTTTCTAATATCATAAGGAAATATGATATAGGCAGCATCCATATTGTCATTCTGGTGAATAATGGCATCAAATTCATAAGATTTCAAATACATCACCTTTTTCATTATAAAGTACTTGATACTCATTATACACTATAGATTCTAAAATCAAAATAGACCATTATTCCAACTTCTAAACAGGCGTCATTAATGATTGAACATAAATAAAAACTTCCTGCAATTAGAGAAGTGCTTATCAGGAAGTTTGTGTCGTTGTTATACATATCATCAATCAAAAATCAGACAATTTATTTTTCTAAGAAATCGTAGACGCGTTGATTAAAGTCTTTAGCTTCTTCATAAGCTGCATGTCCTAAACCACAGTATATATAGAGCTCACTGTCTTTAATCTTTTGATTTAATTCATAGGATGCTTCAACACCTACTGTTTTATCCTCATCACCACCAATAATAAGGGTTGGACATGTTATTTCATTTATTTCGTTGTAAGCGTTGAATTGAAGAATCGCATTGGCATTAATAAGAAATCGATCATATGTCTTAGGTTTACCAATAAAACCAACAACTGGATAGATGGTACGATATTTTTTTAAGTAATTTGACGAATATCCTTTTTCTGCAGTATCGATCATAAGAGCTTTATGATTACCTTGTTGCGCAAAATCAATCCATTTGATTACATTGTCTTTTATACCATTATTTACTCTTGGTGCTGTTACAGCTAATATTAGTTTATCAACAAGTTCTGGATGGTCAATAGCCATATATTGAGCAATCATACCACCTTGCGAAACACCCATGATACTAGCTTTTTCGATTGACAATGTCAGCATAGCCTTTACCTGATCATGTGCCATATCACGAATAGAATAACCGTCAGGCATTACATCCTTGCGGCTAAACATATAAACCGTATACTTTTTAAAGAATAAGCGATAAGGTTTTGCCAGTAATAATGCTTTTCCTTTAACAGTCATTAATCCATCAGACAAACCTGGTATAAGAATCAATATCTTCTCACCGTAGCCAAAAGATACATAATTCATTTTTGTGTCACCTATCGTCACATAGCCATTTTTAGCATTCCAAAGCATTGTCATTCTCCTTACTTAAATACTATTTACAGAAGACTATTTTTTTCTTCTTTTTGACGCTGGAAGTTCATCATACATCAACTCAATCAAATCACGTAAAAAAGCTTTATTCTCTACATCATCAACAAGCAACATTTCTTTTGCACCAGGATAAGGTAGTTCCTTCTCTGCATCTGGCATCATCGCCATCGAAGACTTTGTAGGTTTGATAAGAAAACGATCATCATAAATACCGCCTATGATTTTCTCACGATAGTAGATAATGAATTCTCCCATCATTGCACGATAAGAGATACTATCAAGCTCAGAAAGCTGTTCTAATATATAATCAAGATAATTTTTACTAGATGCCATTGCTTACTCCTCTACAAACTAAAATATGGTGATAAAGATATAAATCAGGCAACTTAACGTCAAATTGATTTGACATTCAGTTGCCTTCTTTAATAATTATTGAGTTTAACTATATAACGTTTTCTTTTTATTCATCAGGCTGTTGACCATCATGTGCTTTCCACATACATTCTGTTATCTTCATGTCTGTGAAAACGGCTTTGAACTGTGAATCTTCTGGACTGCAGGCATAAATACCAAACTGAATTTTTCCTGCGCCTTCCCACATATGACAGATACGCATTTGAGAAAAGTTTTCCCCGTCCTGAGAACATTCAATACAATAGTCATCTTCTCTCCTGCTGAATCGATACCACATCACTTTAACATCTGCAGGAATTGCCGTTGTTGCCCAGTCTGAATAACCATGATTGGTTACGACTGAACCTAAATGCTGGAAAGATTCATTTTCATACTCAACAGAACCTTTCATCCAGTTTTCACTATCAAGATACATGACAATACCACACTGATCGAAGCGTTGGTGACTGCCGGTGAAATCGGTTTTAACTACGAACGAGAAATATTTCTCATCTGTTTCCATTTGTAGAACTGGTGCATTATCATTGCGGAAATGATAATAAGTACGTTGCCATAAATCGGTGTGTGGATTAGTTGTGATTTCAATACGATCATCTTTAATCAAATAATCTGCAGGTTCTCTCGTCCATTTCATTTCTTTTAAATTCATATAATTACTCCTTAAAATCTTTTGGTTACTTTCATTATATCAATTTAATCGGATGTCGTATAACCGTTTTGAGTTTTTCTGGAGCAACTTTTCTCGCATCACTTAAATAAATCTCATGATGTAGTCGCTTGTCTGTAATATCAAGTTGGTATCCTTGACTCTTCATATACTCATGCATTAAAGCTACAGTAGCAGGTTCATCATCATATGCACCTATATGCATACATTGAACACAAAGCCCTTCATTATATGTCAAAAATTGAACCTTTGAAAAATCCATCTTCTTCTTTCTAGAAGCTTCTTCTATTGCCCACTCAAAATCTTCTTTTGTCACAAAATCAGGAAGGCGGATAACTGAAATCCATTGGAACGATTCTTTATGAGCATAATCAACACCAATGACATTATCTTGCCACCAGAATCCTTCTAATGGTGGTACCACATAATCGAAATAACCTTCAATCTGATGACTACCTTTTTTACTCATCTTTATTGTATAGGCAACACCATAGAGTAAGCCAATCGCATGCTTATACTCTCCATCTTCTTGATTAGGATCACCATGTCCTCTGACCGCAAGATAATTCATTCTTGGTACAGTCACAATTGATGGTTTCCTTTTAGGCATATAAAACTCTTTATATTCTTTTTTATAATCAAACGCCATTAAAATCCCTCCATGATTTATTCAATTGAAGAAACGAATTCTTTAATCAAGCTGTTAACTTTTTCTGGAGCATCGGTATTAGAATTATGACCAGCACCTTTGATCCATTCAATCGGAATGCCCGTCTTTTTATGCCATGCTTTATTATAGCGAATACATGATCCAGCATGGTCTTTTTCTCCACAAATGAGAAGTGCTGGACAATTAATTTCATATGGCAAATTGGCTTCCATTGCTTCTGCCAGAATTCTGAATCCATGACCTGATAATCTTGCATAGCGTCTTTGATCACCATCATAAGTCATCATGATATCACGCATTAAACATCTTCCATATTCTGACGTAGCGACACCATTTGTACCTGTCTTTAACAGTGATTTCCATGGATAATATCGATAGACAGGTTCCATTCTTTTCAGTAACCATATTTCAATTGCGGTTACATATTGGCGCTGTAAAGGTGCTGAATCGATTGATATAAATCCCTTTAATTGATCCGGAAATAATTGTGCATATTCTTGTGAGACATAACCACCCATTGATTGTCCTATAAGGACAGGTTTATCAAATCCTTCTACTGCAAGAATTTCATTGAGCCATCTAGCCTTATCCATCAAATCGAAATGGAACTCAAATGGCCATGATGAAGCATGTCCTGGTGCATCCCATACAAATACCGGATAGCGACCTTCAAAGTATTCAATCTGCTTGTTAAAGAGTCGATGATCTGCCGTCAATCCAGGCAAAAAAACTAACTGAACGTTTTGATTTTCTGCATCATGATTGACCCAGTAATGTATATCACCACACGGTGTTTTATAAGTATGTTCAAACATAGATGATTTCTCCTATATGAATGATTTAAAGTGAATTTATTGTTTTCACATTGTGAGACCCTTCTGTCTTATCATATCACCATATTTATACTTACGGCAATTAATGCTAATAATTATGAAATAATTTGCTCAAAAATATAAAGCAAATACGAATGGTAATCTGAATTCTTCTTGTTATCAATATCGTAAGAACAATAGAAAAAATGGAATTCATTTCAATACTGAACGATTCCACTTCTCAAATCATTTGATAATTGTGTAAAGAGTTTTTAAACATATATGTTTTGAATCAAAAAACTTCCCTTTTGAAAAAATCTAATAAAGAGAAGTTACTTCCAGGTATAGTTTTAAGTAGTTGATAAACACTAGTTTTAAAATTTATTTATTTCACATGACATTAATTATTTAGTGAGCAAACGTATTTCAAAGGCAATATTCACAACAATCAATATAATAATCAAAACCATTAAAACTACAAAGTAATTGCTGCTTATGAGTGGATATGGTGCCAATAATTTGAAAAACAAAATGTTGTAGATGACACAGTAACAAAATGCACTAATAGCTGGAAAAGCAATGATCCAGAAACGTCTCACTTTTTGCTCTTCTATCATCTTATTCATTTTAGCTACATAAATAAGAACGATTGAAATACCGATTACAATAAATCCAGTCATGACTGCAAAAGCATTTTGATATTCAAACCAGAGTACACAGGAAACTATGTAGCCAATCCATGACAGGAAAGGCGCAAGTAATGATATAGTATTACCCTTTTGTTTCATTGATGTATCAACAGGCTCAACAGTTTCTTCACCTTTAAGAAGATAGTCTGTACTTACATCAAAATAGTCACTCATCAAAATCACCTTATCTAATTCTGGTGTGCTTTGTTGGGATTCCCATTTGCTCACTGCTTGTCTACTGACACCAAGCTCAGAAGCCAATGTCTCTTGTGAGATACCTTTTTGTTTTCTAAGTTCTAAAATTCTATCTGCGATAGTCATTTTTATTACCTCCCTTGTGACTACATCTTAGCATTTCACGTGGTTGCGACTCTACCAAGTGTAAGCTGAAGTTTGTCAACTGGCAGTTGCACTTGCGATTTTTATGAAGTTTTCGCTATTTTTCATTCGATTATTATAAATAACAGATATTTATAGACAGATATAACCTCTCCATCCACGAACTCCATAATATGAATCAGCACCATTATGGAACGTAAACACAGTATTATAGCGTCTCTCACAAAACAGTGCCCCACCAAGATTTCTAATTTCTTGAGGTGTGTTGATCCAACTTGAAGTCTTTAAATCACATGGTTCTAGCTCTTGTAGTCGACGATAAAGAGATTCATCCATAATTTTGACTCCCATTTCTGTTGCCTGATGAACTGCACTGCCAAGAGGTGGATTCTTTTTACGTTTCTGTAAAGCTTCATCGTCATAACAAAATCTTCGATGTCCAATTGGCGTTTCCTTAGAACAATCACAATAAATAATCTTGCCAGTTTCATCAAGACCAATTGTATCTGGTTCACCACCAGTTTCTTCCATGTACTTTAAAATATCAAGTACATTACTATTCTCTTTTAGCTTTGATTCTACATATTCCCAAGTGAGATCTGAATGTCGGTACATATGCTTATGAAACCTGGTTTTCAATATATCAATCAACATAATCATTCCCTTATTATTCATATTACTTTTTTGTGAATTGAATTATTTCTTGATCTAAGAGACGAAAAACATTGGCGACGAGATAACCATCGGCAATGGCATGATTAAGGCGAATAGTCACTGGCATCATCAATCTACCCTGTTCTTCGCGATACTTACCCCAGTTAATAATTGGGGCAAAGAATAGAAAGCCATCTGGTAATTCAATATTTAAAGAATCATATGAAAGCCACGAAATATAGGAAGCATCAAACCAGTTAGGATGATTAATCATATCCAGGCGATATTCGTTTGTCTTTTTTGCTTCTTCAAGATCATTAAGGGCATTAGTATAGAAAGTTTCATAATCCTCATAATAATACGTATACACAGGAGAGCATGTTTCTGTATCTTCATGAAAAACATATTGTGTTGGATGGATCACATCATAACAAATCAATTCATCACTTTGCCAAAGATAACCCATTCTGTAATCATCACGTGAATTCAATACCTTAGAAAGAATATATAAGAAGTTGATATAGAACTTCTTATGAGTTTCTTTTGAATACTTCACAAGTTCCGTCACATCAATTCGTGCCGTTATTGATGTTGAACATTTACAATCTTCAGTAAAATGACGGTATACACCTTTTCTATAATAAGTCTCCTTATCTATCACTTTATAATTCATTACTCTCATCCCCTAAAACAATTATTTTAATTCTTTTATCAAATAAACTTTATCGATTAACTGCTTGCCACCTTCATAAATAGGCAAGTCATAATGGTCAACGATATAATTCTTTATGACATGATCCTTTATAAACCCACAACGTTCATAGAATGGAACTGTTAAAGGACTATCGCCAGTACCAACTTGAAGACTGTTATATTGTGTATGATAACGATCAACAATATAATCTATCATCATTTTTCCATAGCCTTTATGTTGATGTTTAGGATCAACAGCGAGGCTTTGTATTTCTAAGATACCATCACCTTCATCAGTAACGATACATTCAGCTATCGCAAGGCCATTATCCTCTAATATAAACATATGTCCGCGATCAAGATACAAAGCGATCATGGTTTCGCTTTCATCTGCCAATAGTAAAAGTGACATATAATCACATTTATTTTCTTTAACCTCTTTAACGATTATTTTCTTTTTATCATTCATTTCTTTCCATTCATCAACTCGCATGAGATTGACATGACCTTTACGTGTTTCACCCATTTGAGTTACAGGTATATTATTAGAGGTCCATTGATACTTAAAGCCTAATTTTTCCTGAACGCGTTTAGAGTTGTCATTACCATCATAATAGCCACACCATACTCTTTTTAATTGTAAATCTTCAAAAGCATGACGAAGAATTTCTTTTGCAGCTTCAACAACTATGCCTTGTCCCCAGTAAGGCACACCAAGCCAAAACCCAAGCTCTTCCTCATCTTCTTTTGTTGCTAAATCATCATGGTGAAGACCTATACTGCCAATCGGTAATCCAGTTTCTTTAAGGACAATGGCATAAGTCTCAGGTGCAGACAAAACTTCACGTATTATTTGACGACTGTATTCCACACTAGTATGTACAGGCCAGCCCGCAATTGGTCCAACGCGTGGATCTTTTGCATATTTGTAACATTCATCAGCATCTGTTTCATGCCATGGTCTAAGTATTAATCTATCTGTTTCAAAAATCATATTTTTCCTCTGTTCATAAAAAGTTTCTATATCTAAGTATAAGAAAATCAATGATGAACATCAATATAATCAAATAGTCTAATCATGATAATATTTCTACAATAAAAATCGATGCCTCATTATTCATGAAAGCATCAACTCTGTAATTATTTTGATAATTGTTCAAGAAATGCTCTTGCTTCTTTAGCACCACCAGCAGCTTTAAAACTCTTAGATATCTCAATCGCATTCGCTTTAAACGAGTCATCAAATAATATAGTCTCTACTGAAGAAACGATATCATCTTCAGAAATTGAAGGTAAACGTATACCTGCTCCCAGTTCTTCTGTTCTTTTAGCAACAGCACCTTGTTCAGGTGTTTGTGGGAACATCACTAGTGGCACTTCAAAATATAAGCCTTCTGATACAGAATTCATGCCACAATGTGTGATAAAAACGTCCGCAATTGAAAGTACAGCCATCTGATCAACAAAATCATAAATCTGAATATTGTCAGGAATTTCATCGTTATAATCAAAATCCCTCATTGATATAATGACCTGCCAGTTAGTCTTAGACAATGCATGAATGCAGTTATAATAGAATTCGTTATTTTTATTAACGGTTCCCATAGATACATAGATGGTTTTATCAACAGTCTTTTCATAAGTGGTAGTCATTGGTCTAATCATTGGACCAATAAAATGATAACGATCAGAAAATGTGTCTGAACATGGTTGGAAATATTTTGATGTATAAACAATCGTATTTGTATCATTATCATTTTGAACTATATCTAACAAGCCTTTAACAGGATATCCCTTCTCACGCAAACGTTTGATCTGTTTGTTGATTTTTGGCATCGTCATAAGCATCTTAATTATATCCCATGGTGTTTCCTTCATATATTTTGCTGAGTATTTATTAAAGGCAAAAGTAGTGGTAGATGATACATATGGAATATTGTGTTTCATGGCTACCAGTTTGCCCCAGAAAGCAACTGAATCAGAAACAATGATATCTGGGTTGATTCTTTCTATTTCTCTTGTCGTCATCTCATCTAAAGCCAGGGTAGAAGATACTAATAGCTCAACCGCAAAGGCTTTATCTTTTCCTACACGATCAGCATTGTCTTTATCTTCCATCTCAAAATCATAACCATCACATCCAATGAAATAGGCACCAGCATTTTCTATCTTCTCGCGAAACATTTCAAAGGAGAAATAATAGATTTCATGTCCTGCGTTTTTTAACTCTTTAATAACCGCAAGTGTTGGATTAGTATGTCCATGGGCTGGCACACAAAACCATGCAATTTTCATTATTTGTCACCTGCCTTCTTATCCTCAAAAGCATTTGTGAATAAATCTGCAAAAGATTCTTTATTAGGAATCGCAATTCCACGTTTTTCATCACCTAAAAGTAATAATGTATCTCCAGGTTTAATACCAAATAATTCTCTTGCCTGTTTAGGAATAACGATTTGTCCTTTTTCTCCTACAGTTGCTGTCCATGCGTATTTTCCTTCTGGTGTTGACATATCCTATACCTCCTAAAAGTATGATTTGTTATACTTATCATACTTTATGAAATGAAAGTTGTCAATTGATAGGTAATTGTGTACTTTCTATCTCAAAATATTTTTACAACAGTATCATAAAGAAAACTTCCAAAAGGCAAATTAAAAAAGTATTTCAGTTTACCTCTATCCTATTACGGATGACTGAAATACTTTTATAAATCTATTTGAGTTAATGACCCTATTATTGATGGCATTACTTTTTAGTAAGTTCAATTCCTAAATTATAAGCACATGCACGTTCTTTTGGAAAAATCGTATCATGTCTCATTTGTTTTGCTTCGGGATCAAAAATTGACCATGGCCAGTCAAGATTCGAATAGTCTTTAAGTTGAAGCGTATCGCCACTGACAAGCAATTCTGTTGGACCAACAAAGCGATTAAATAATCGTTGATAATTGTTTAACAGTTCATTATAACTGCCTTCTGGTGCATTACTGGTCATAATTAAAAGTACTGGGATGACATTTTGATTACAACATGGATTTTCAGCATTATAAGTTAGACTTTGAAAAATCAAACGCTCATATAACGCTCTAAAAGAAGCCGTCATTTCTCCAAGATAGTTTGGTGAACCAATAATTAATCCATCTGCTTCTCTGATAGCATCAAGAACAGGTGTTAAGCCATCCTTGCATATGCAATGACCTTTATTTTTCTCTTTCTTACAACCAAAACAGGAAATACATCCTGTATATTTTTCCAACCTGAACAAATCAAAATGTAAAACGTTTGCACCAGTTGATTGTGCGCCTTTAGATGCCTCTTCAATTAACGTATCTGTATTCCAACCTTTTCGTGGACCAGCATTAACTACAACAATTGTTCTATTCATTTTCATTTCCTCTCCATTACCTAGAAAAATACATACATAATCTGTTTCAAAAAATATAAGTATTCTTATAATAATCGTTTAATTAAAATCATCATTCTATTATTGATTAATTTGTTGTTTTAAACCTTTCAATCTCAACAATGCATCTTTATTGTTGTCAGTGATCATAGCAAGTTTTTCACATTCATCAAACAAATCACAATCAATACATGTTTCAACTTCTTTATTTAAAGCACATTGCCTGATTGGGCATAACGTATCACAAAAAGGTGTTTTAACACCATCAATCCTACAACCAACACAATTGATCATTTCATGAGTAATTGTTACTTGATTTAATTGTGACCATTCGCTTGCTACTCTTTCACGTAACGCTTGATCATTATTGACTGTTGCGATTCTCGCCTCGCAAGTTTCGCAATCTAATCCACAGAACGCAACGAATTCCCTCTTCATAAGTGGCCACCCTCCATATTGACCTATTCTAACAATTTAAATTTGAGTTGACTCAAGTTCTAAAAGACGATAAATCTTTCGATATAACTTATTTTTAAATAGAATTCTGAAAATGATTCTTTCATCCAATCTCAATTCTTTGATTAATCTTTCTGGTGTCATTAAATGTTCGGCTGTCAATTCATACTTTAAATCGCCTATAACGTCATTTATTTCATCAATACCATAAACTTGATTAACACCTACATCGTTTATAGGATTTTTATAGCGAGACATTTTAGCTCCAAATATAGTATAAATATCCATCATTATATGTATGTTTTCATACTTCGTTTCTAATATTGCAAGCAAATTATGTAACTGATCATTTGTAAGATACATACTAAGACCTTCTAAGATGACAATAGCTTCACTGTGATCCGGAAGCTTTTTAACCTGTTCAGGATCAGATGCATCCATTGGCGTCATTACATATGTTGGTGTAGCTGAATAATACTTGCGTCGAATTTCAATAACTTCAAAAAAATCACAATCAAACCATTTGACATATTTCTGTTTCACTCTTAAACAGCGGCTATCAAGCCCACAACCAATATGGATCACAAGAGCATCTTTATGCTTTGTAAGCATTTCATCAGTCCAATCGTCAAGGATACGTGCTCGCATCGCCATGTTATATGTCAACCATTTAGATTTAGACTTGCCTTTTATTTGAAATGCTTCTTCTGCCCATATTTTTTCTGCCATAGGATCATTAAGAATGATTCCTTTATGACTGACTTGAGCCTTTCCATAAAGAGGAATATATAAAGTTTTATTGACTTCGTTCATCTCTATCACCTTAAAAACTGCCAGAACTATAAATATGTTTATTCCAACGATTCAATAATTAAATCAAATATTTTAAATCCTAATATCATAATAATCTATTAAATAATTGAAGTCTACTTTCGATGTAAGTGTGAATAATTCTTTAAAATTCATTATTCAGTCTTACCGTTTAGCGAGGATATATTGGAAAATAAAATAATAAACCTGAAGTATGTCATTCCAGATTACCTCAGGCTTTATTTATAAAATAATTAATCGTTGAAATGAATGATCTGTTGATCTGTATCAACAACTGCTTCCACACCAAAAGGAATAATACATCGAGGCATGGCATGTCCGATATTGACATTAAAAACTATCGGCAATGTTGGATCATCAATGACTTCAACTAAAAGTTTCTTATAGTCGTCTGCATATGTTTCATCCATTGGTTTGCCAGCTAACACACCAGAAACAGCCTCGAATACACCTGTTTCTTTTAGGTAGTTAAGTGCTCGACGATATTTTTCAGGTAATGGTTTTTCTTCACTGGTTTCTAAAAGCAGGATATGACCTTTCCATTCTTCTTTATCAGGGAATAAATGATAGCGAAGGCTAAGAACTGGCATATCTTCATATCGGTCACCATTGAATAAATCATGAATGGAGCAAATGCAGCCTCCTAATATCTTTCCATGAAAAGTTGATGGTCCCTGCAGTAACTCAAAGCCGTCATTAGGATGTGCCTTTAAAGTTACACCTACTTCGTCTACAGTAAACTGTTTTCTTTCTTCATACCA
The DNA here is from genome assembly GCA_017633115.1 of Erysipelotrichaceae bacterium. GTDB lineage: Bacteria > Bacillota_I > Bacilli_A > Erysipelotrichales > Coprobacillaceae > RGIG9341. The sequence goes on from JAGBPZ010000034.1 coordinate 12,899, forward strand.
TAAATCACTAGGTTTGATTTCATGAATTGTTCCGGTTTCAATCAATTCTTTAAAATACTCTTTCGTATAAGGCAGCATTTCTGAACTTAGTTCACAAATATCAGAAAGAAACGATTGTCCATAAAAAGTATTGAAACCAACTTTATGAAACATGAGATGATTAATTGTTGTGTCAGAAAACCCAAGAAATACTTTATGATTAGTGACAGCACTTTTTAGTTCATTATGGTCAAACAGATAAGGTAATAAACGATAAGTATCATCACCACCAATAGCACATAGAATCATATCAATTTCTGGATCTTTTAATGCAGCTAACAAATCCTCTGCACGCTTTTCTGGATGAGCTTTAATATAGTCTAATCCTTTAAGAGCATTTGGCATGAATTTGACATTCAGTCCAAATTCTTTTAATCGGCGCAAACCGATTTCAACTTCAAAAGCCATAAAAGATTCGCCTATTATGCCACTTGATAAGCTAACGATTGCAACATTTTTAATCATCTTCAAACCCCTCTTTATTTAATTTCACTCACTTTTTATTCTTTATGTCATAGATAAAGACTTCGTGAATTTCTTCTTCATAACCTTCATAGAAACCTGTTGGCATACCTAAAACAATTTTTGCGCCACGATTATAGAGAAGTAAAAACTGTCTTTGTTCCTCATCAAATGTTAAGCCTTCAATTTCTCCCTGACGGATGACATCATCAAAAGTTTTTTCCAAGACAGCAGTTCCTGTTTTTTCTTTTTCATCAATTGTGATGCGATACATATGATCAGCTTCATCTTGATCAGCATCACCATCATCACAAGTCACAAATAAACTACCTTCATAGTAAGCAATACCTTGAAGCCATTGAGGCACTGGATTCATCTTGAGTTTGCCTTTATAGTCTTGTGTATCAAGATCATACATATAGAGATAATGACTTGACTCATCATCAATCCATGAAGTCATA
>JAGBPZ010000157.1 GCA_017633115.1 Erysipelotrichaceae bacterium
ATTGAAGGCATGATCTTTCTTGCAGGTGATGAAGGTGTCGATGCCCGAGATATCTGTAATGTATTAGAACTGACCAAAAAAGAAGTCTATGAATTTCTTGATGAACTCATAGATATGTATAGTCATAGAGAAGTGAGTGGTATTGATATTATCAATTATGGTGGTGTCTTTAAAATGGTTACTCGTGCCAAACACACTATTTACTATCAGAAAATGGTGCAGCAGGAAGCCAAACGCTTATCACAGGCAGCCTTAGAAACGCTCGCCATTATTGCTTACTACCAGCCAATTACCCGTGTTCGCATTGAAGAAATTCGTGGGGTCGGTTGTGAAGCAATGATTCGTAAATTGATTGCTAAAGCTTTGATTAAAGATGTTGGCCGTGAAGAAACACCGGGCAGACCAATTCTTTATGGTGTTACTGATGAATTTATGGATGCTTTTGCCTTGACTTCACTTGATGAACTGCCAAAGCTTAAAGAAATTACATCAGATTTCGATGAAGACAATATTTTCAATACTAAGTACACAGAGAAGGATAAAGCTGAATAGGCTTTATCCTTTTAAAATAAAAAAGTGATCACAATCAACTGTGATCACGGTTTATGCTTCTTCTTCGAGCAATTTCATTCGACGGGTTATACTTTCGATTTTATGGTTGAGTTCTTTGCGAATCAATGATGAGACACGTTCTGCCAAAGTTATGCTGAGAAGCATCGTAAAAACCACCGGCAGAGGCATCACATAAAGGAATACATTGTTTTCGCTTAAAATAAAGAGTGTAAGCAAAATTAAAGAGATAATGACTGGAAGTAATAAAGTTTTAAGACCAAGATAATGACCATACATATCGATGCGAATCGTACTAATCATTTCTTTTAAAGCTGCGATTGCTTCTTTACAGTCATCGACGTTATTGAGATGGTCATCGATATTGGTATCTATATGTACCTGTAAAGCCATAGTATCACCACCTTCGTGCTCCATTATATCAGATATTGTGTAAAATAAAAGTGATTTGCTTTGGTTTAAACCTATGGTATACTACAACTGGTGATGAACATGAATGCAGTAGGACATTTCAAAACAATTACAAAACATAAAGTCAAAGTGGGACAATTATGCTTCCGTCTAGGTCTCTACAAGCAGGGACTTCTTCACGATATGTCAAAATATATGCCAGTTGAATTTATGACAGGCGTGAAGTATTATCGTGGCACGTATTCCCCAAATTCGGCTGAACGTAATGAAAAAGGTTATTCTTTAGCATGGCTCCACCATAAGGGTCATAATATGCATCATTGGGAATTCTGGGTTGATTTCGGCAGTCAGGGTATAATCACTGCCCGTATGCCATATCGTTATGTTTTAGAAATGTTTTGTGACCGTGTGGCGGCCAGTATGGTTTATCAGGGTGACAATTATAATGATCATCATCCACTTGCTTACTATGAAGAAAAATGTCATTATTATTATCTCCATCCTGAGACAAAGGCATTATTAGAATATTTATTACATTATCTTAATCGTCGTGGACTCGATGAAACGATTGCGATGATTAAAACTCATCATGACTATGAAGATTATCAGTTGACGATAGAGAAGAGGGATTAAACATGGAAAGATTACAAAAAGTCATTGCCCAGAGTGGTTATACATCAAGACGTAAAGCGGAAGAATTGATTGTTCAGGGTAAAGTACAGGTCAATGGTGTCACTGTCACTGAACTTGGAACTAAAGTTTCTGGTGATGATACGATTACAATCGATGGTAAGGCTTTAGAAAAAGAAGATAAAGTCTATTTACTCTTCTATAAACCGGCTTCATGTATTACATCAATGAAAGATGAACATGGACGCACAACAGTTGCTGACTACTTTGTTGATGTCAAACAGCGTGTCTATCCAGTAGGTCGTCTTGACTATGACACAACCGGAGCATTAATCATGACCAATGATGGTCAATTTGCGAATCTGATGATGCATCCATCAAGCCATTTAGAAAAGATCTATGAAGTCAGTGTCGATGGCATTTTATTATCAACGACAATCAAGCAGTTAGAAAAAGGAATCTATCTTGAAGGTGTCAAGACATTACCTTGTGAAATCAAAATTGTTGGTAAAGACAAAAAACATGAAACAACGATGCTGCTCATCAAACTTGTCGAAGGTAAGAATCGTCAGGTTAAAAAGATGTTTGAATCAGTTGGCCATCCCGTTAAAAGATTACACCGTATTAAGATTGGCTGCCTTGATTTAAAAGGCTTGACACCAGGGTCTTATCGTCGTATTAAAACTCATGAAGTCCATAAGTTATATGCGATGGCTAATGAAAAGAAAAATAGAAAGCTATAAAATAAAGCCAATGGGAAATGCACCCATTGGCTTATTTGATCTCGATAGCTTCAACTGGACAAAACTTGGCAGCTTCTTCTGTCTCATCTGAAAGATTGTCATCGACAACGATGGCAAAACCTTTGTCGTTGAATTCAAAGTTTTCTGGGGCGATGGCGATACAGGCACCACAGCCAATACAATTATCCTTTATTTTGATCATGTTCTTCTCCTGACTTTCATTAGTGACTCTATTATAAAGCAAATGTAGACGGTTTCAAAGAAAATTGCTCATAAGGGAGAGAGATTCTTTGAAACTTTGTTTTGTAAGCAAAGCAAGTTATGCTATAATAACACAAGGTGATAAAAATGAGCGAAACAAGAATGAATAAATACAAAAAACTGAGAGAATCGTTACGTGAGGATGTTCGTGTTCAACAGCCGGCAATCGAAGTAGATGATTCTGAGGATGATTTCTTAGCTTTCATTCCAAAGGCTAATCAGGAAGTTGATCATTCAAACTTTGAACCAAAAAGCTATGAAACTTTAGTCCAGGATGAGGAAACTGAAGAAGCTATCAGCTTCGTCAAGAATTCAGCAGATAATACCAAAGTTGACATTTATCGTCAGATCAGATCTGAAGAACGTCGTCAGGATTATGGCCCTTATGGTCCATACCATGCCAGTGACTTAGAAACCGGTCATGAAGTGAAACGTGAAGACAAACAGTCAAGTTTCATCGATCGTATCATTGCGATGAGTCCTGAAGAAGATGTTGAAGAATTCCGTAAATTCCAGGAAGAAGAAAGTAAAAAGCAGGAAAAAGTTGGTCTTGGTAATAAAGTCAAGACAACAACGGACACATTTGTTGCCGATGATAAACCAATCACTATCGTTGACCAGGATATCATCGTTGATGATATCGATGAGGAAGAAAAGAAAGATCTTGATAAGATCAGTCATAAATTCTTTGTCGAAGTTGAAGATGAGGAAACAGACTCTCATGAAACAATGATTACCAATATTATTATTGCGGTATTAATCGTTGTCTTTATTATTGTACTTATTGTATTCTTTTTCTTATAAAATCACTCAATTTTAATGACTTAATGACAGGGGGAAACACTTTATGAAGTCAATTTCAATTGCCATAGATGGACCAGCTGCAGCAGGCAAATCAACGATTGCGAAAATGGTCGCACGTAATTTAAACTATGTTTATATTGATACTGGTGCGATGTATCGCTGTATTGCTTTGCATGCAATGATGAACGGGGTTCCATTTGAAGATGAAGAAGGTGTCTGTCGCATTCTTACTAAAGCAGACATTAAGATGCAGCCAGATGGCACTATAAAATTGAATGGAAAAGATGTAACTTCCGCTATTCGTGATAATGAAGTCACTATGGGAGCTAGTATTGTATCTGCTTATCCACGTGTCCGCACTTATTTAGTGTCACAGCAGCGTGAAATGGCTCGTGGCGGTGGCGTCATTCTTGACGGCCGTGATATTGGTACAATCGTCCTTCCAGATGCAGAATTGAAGATTTACCAGGTTGCATCAATTGAATGTCGTGCTAAGAGACGTCATCTGGAAAATCTTGAACGTGGCATCCCATCTGATTATGAAGAGCTGAGAAAAGAAATCGAACAGCGCGATTATCAGGATATGCACCGTGAAGTTTCACCACTGAGAAAGGCTGATGATGCAATCGAAATCGATACATCAGATATGTCTCTTGAAGAAGTGGTTGCAAACGTTATGGATTTAGTTGCAAGTCGTATACAATAAAAAAAGAAAGGATGATCAACATGATTAACGGTGTTGTTGCAATCGTTGGCCGCGCCAATGTTGGGAAATCAACAATATTTAACCGTATTGTGGGTGAACGTGTTGCCATTGTAGAAGATACGCCTGGCGTCACACGTGACCGTTTATATGCCCATGCATCATGGTTGACTCGTAACTTCCGTATTATTGACACTGGTGGCATCGAGCTCGATGAAGCTGATTTCACTGCCCAAATCAAAATGCAGGCAGAAATCGCTATTGAAGAAGCCGATGTCATTATTTTTGTCGTCAATGGTCGTGAAGGAGTGACCCATGAAGATGAATATGTCGCACGCATGCTGCAGAAAGCCAATAAACCTGTTATATTGGCAGTCAATAAAATCGATGATGTCGTCTATCAGGCTGACATTTATGAATTTTATAGTTTGGGCTTAGGTGATCCAATTGCGGTATCAGGTGCTCATGGTATTGGTATCGGTGATATTCTTGATGAAGTTGTCAGAGCTTTACCAGAAGTGACTGAAGATGAAGACAATGATGAAATTCGTTTCTGTATCATTGGCCGTCCAAATGTCGGTAAATCTTCATTGACAAATGCTTTACTTGGAGAAGACCGCGTCATTGTTTCTGATATCGAAGGTACAACGCGTGATGCAATCGATACTGCATTTGAAAAAGATGGCCAGCGTTATCGCGTTATTGATACTGCGGGGATGAGAAAACGTGGCAAGATTTATGAAAGCGTCGAAAAGTATTCAATCTTACGTGCATTAAATGCGATTGAAAAAAGTGATATTATCCTCGTTCTCTTTGACGGTGAACGTGGAATCATTGAACAGGATAAACATATTGCCGGATATGCTCATGAATCTGGTAAAGCGGTTATTTTAGTTGTTAATAAATGGGATGCGGTTGATAAAGAAACCAATACTATGGCTAAAATGACAAAAAATATTTATGAACAGTTTAAGTATCTGGACTATGCCAGAGTGGCTTATGTCAGCGCTCTTAAAAAACAACGTATCAATACTTTGTTTGACTTGATCCATGAAGCTTATGAAGAATCACATAAACGTGTTGGTACGAGTGTTCTTAATGATGTCATCACAGATGCTCAGATTTTAAATCCAACTTATGAATTCAATGGTGGCCGTTTGCGTATTTATTATGCTAATCAGGTTAGTATAGTACCACCTACATTTGTCTTGTTTGTCAATGATCCAAAATTCATGCATTTCAGTTATCGCCGCTATATTGAAAATAAATTGCGTGAAGCCTTTGGATTTGTGGGCACACCAATTCATATCATTTGTCGTAAGCGTGATTAGCACGAGCCCTTTTCATAATTTAAATTGTTATGATAAACACAACAAAAAATGGCTTTTAAAACATTTGATTTTTGGGTTCTTTTTTGCTTGAAAAAGATAAATGCTTTTGTTATAATTTCATCGTTGATTTTGGGAGGCATAGCATGAACAAAAAAGAATTAATCGACATTGTTTCCAATAAAAGGGAAATGACAAAGAAAGATGCAGAAATGCTTGTCAACACGGTGTTCGATACAATGGTTGAAACCATGGTAGAAGGTGAGAAGGTCGTTATTTCTGGCTTTGGCACTTTTAGAATCAATGAACGCCAGGAACGCAAGGGTGTTTCTCCAAAGACAAAAGACGAAATTACAATTCCTGCTTGCAGAGCTGTTACCTTCAAACCAAGTAACCGTCTGAAGGAAGCTATGAATGACTCGTTAACACAGGAGTCCTAATGACGAAATAGCGGTTTATCTTCAAGATAAATCGTTTTTTTCTTCATTGATATTTTTATGAATTCATTTATTTGTTCACAATCCGTCAATAATTCGGTATATAATTAATTAAGGGATGAGAATCCATCCAAATATAAAAGAAAGGAATCATCATGCTTTTGATGATGAAAGGTATTATGTATGGGATTCTTTAGTTTTTATATGATGTCCAATCCTTATTATTTGATTGGTACAATTTTTGTCATTATTGCAATGTTCTTCTCAATGTATTGTCAGGGAAGAATCAGAGCAGCTTATAGTCGTTATAAACAGGTACCTAACCATTTGGGAATGACAGGTGCTCAGCTTGCCAGACAGATTCTTGATTCTCATGGTATGTCTTTTATGCCAGTCAATCAGGTTGCTGGTGAATTAAGCGATCATTTTGATCCAACGAACATGCTCATTAATTTATCTAATGATATTTATAATGGTCGTTCAATCGCGGCTTTAGCAGTAGCTGCTCATGAATGCGGTCATGCGATTCAGCATCATGAAAATTATCGTCCAATCATGATCCGCAATACGATCGTACCAGTTTGTAACATCAGTAATTATCTTGGCTGGATTGCTATTATGATTGGCTTGATTTTTGGTTTCCCAAGAATTGCCTGGATTGGTTTTATCTTAATGCTTGCTATCTTAGCGTTCCAGATTATTACTTTACCAGTTGAATTTGACGCTTCAAGAAGAGGGCTTGCCATCCTGAAATCACAATATTTGACAGCTGATGAATATGCTGGTGCAAGCAGTGTTTTATCTGCAGCTGCTTTAACTTATGTTGCTGCAACATTTGCCACTCTTGCGAGCTTACTGCGTATCTTCCTTGTTATTGCAGGAAGCAATAGACGTCGTTAGTTTGCATCTCCCCGTAATGGGGAGTTTTTTTTGTGAAAACTCTTGAAAAAATAGTAATAATTAAGAAAGTGTTAAGAAATATTTGACTTTATCTCCTTTATAATAGAGGTATAGTTTATTTGAAGGAGTTCTTATGATGAAAAAGGATATTTTGAAATGGATTAAATCCGTGATTGCGATTGCGATGATTTTCTCGATCATCACCTTCCAACCACATATAGTTCATGGTGAAGGGGAGCTTACTGAGACACCAACGGAAGAAGTGACTGAAACGACTCCGGAAAATGGTGAAACCAATAATGAAACAGAAACTCCTGAATCACAAGAAGAAGATTCATCTGGTGAAACAACAACTACAGAAGAATCTACAGATGAAACAACGGAAGAAGAAACTGATACAACTTCTTCTACAACTCATTATTATGACCTCATCAGTTTTCCAGAGCTATTGACTAATAATGCGTTAAAGGCTGATGAAGATGTTACTTTTGAAAACAACGAAAAAGGAAATGGCGTTGTGATCAAAGGTTCTAAAACATCATTAGAAACAAATGGTATCGTCATTGAAGATGCTTTTGATTTCAATGGTCATGAAGTTGCTCGAGTTAGTATTGATGCTTTGACAAAGAGAAGCACTAAAGCTAAATTGGCTGTTTATCTTGATGATGAAACTGAACCAGTTGCTACTGCTCTGTTATATCGTCAGGCAAAGAAAGATGATTGGACAAAGCAGAAAGACATCTCTATTGACTTGTCAACACTTCACATCACTGGCACTCATAAAGTCACTTTAAAGGTTGTTGACAGTTCAGAAGACAAAGTTGAAATCATGATTCGTTCAATCGAATTCATTGAAAGCACAGTACCTACGATTTATTTTAATATCAATGAAGAAGATGGTACTATTTTGGAAATGAATATGTCTCAAGATCATAGTGTTGAATGTTATGGCAGTATGAAGATTCAGGTTCCTGATGGTTATACTAATGAATATACTTCAAAGGGATTAAAGACAGAAGAATATGATCTTGAATATATTCGTGGTCGTGGTAATTCTACATGGGACGCTGATAAGAAGCCTTATAAGGTCAAACTTGATAAAAAAGCAGACCTGTTAGGTATGGGTAAGAATAAGCATTGGGTTTTACTTGCTAACTATTATGATAATTCATTATTACGTAACCGTATTACTTACTGGTTAGGTGAACAGTTAGGTATGGAATTCACACCTAAGCTTGTTCCAGTAGATGTCATCATGAATGGTGAATATTATGGCTCTTACTATTTAAGTCAGCAGATTCGTATTGACAAAACACGTGTCAATATTGATGACTTAGAAGATAACGACGAAACTCTTCATTCAACTGATCCTGATATCATCAGTGGTGGTTATTTATTGGCATTAGAACCTTATGGTGATGAATCAAATCAAACCTTTAGAACGAAAAACGGTACTGAGTTCATTATCGAACGTCCTGAATATGAAGACTATATCAATGAAACTCAGGTTAAATATATTACTGATTATGTGCAATCAGTAGAAGATGCTATTTATGGTAAAGAATTTAAAAATGAAGATGGCGTCAGCTACACTGATTTAATGGATGTTGAATCAACTGTCAACTATTTCTGGATGCAGGAATTCTCACTCAATGGTGATGGTTATCATTCACCAAGTACATATCTTTATAAGAAACGTAATGGTAAATTATTCTGGGGTCCATTATGGGATTTTGACTATGTTGCCTGGGGTTCAACTGAATATGGCGAACTTTACACAACTGGCTGGATGCATCAAGATTCTGTCTGGAATGGACGTCTATTTGAAGACCCTGAATTCTGTAAAGCAGTAGTTGAACAATGGCCAACATTAAAAGCTAAATTAAATGAACTGATTAAACAAGGCGGCCAGCTCGATCAATACGCTGCTGAAATGAAGAGAACTGCCCAATACAATTTCGAAAAATGGGGCTTCACTTTCTTTGATGATGGTTTTGGCTATTATAGTTATTATGGTGATAATGATAATGCCTATGCTCATTATGAAGAAGGTCAGCCTGAAGAGGCACCGGTAGCAGATCCTACTTATGATGGTGAAATTGAACGTCTCCGTGAATGGATCGCATCTCGTATTGAATGGGTTGATAAAAATGTTGAAAAACTCAAGCCTGTTCCTTGTACAATTACATTCAATGTTGATGGTGAACTGTTCGCGACTAAAGAAGGTTTAGTTGGTAGAACACTTGAATCATTGCCAGAAGCACCTGAAAAAGAAGGCTATGTCTTTGTTGAATGGACAGGTGAAATCAATCTGACATTTGAAGAATTCCTTGATCATATGGGATTGAGCGAACAAGAATTGTATGACTACTTTGATGAAGAAGAAATTGAAGACATCAAAGAAAATGGCTATCATGCTGAAGTGTCACTTGATAATACAACTCCATTGATGGGTTCAATGACAGTTGAAGCAACTTATATGTCTGAAGATGAAATTATTCATCCAACTAAGATTTATCTCGGAGAAAAGAATATCTCAATATATGCAGACTATGATGATTACATCAGTCTTGACGTTCAGATGGAGCCATTTGATGCTTTCAGTCGTTTGAAATGGTCAACATCAAATCCAGATTCTGTTGGTGTTGATGAAGATGAAGGTTATCTCATGATTCGTAATGCCGGTGATGCAGATATTACAGTGACAACTGATAATGGTTTAACTGCTACTTGTCATGTACATGTCATGTCTGATGAAGAAATGGAAGAATATGAGTGGGATGCATCTGCTAATTTCGTTGAAGAAGAAGTCACGATCAACGTTGGTGAAATGAAACAGCTGGAAATCGAGTATGGTTCTGAAACACCATATGTTATGACACTTGTTGAGGAACTGCGTTCTTTAGATGAATCAGTTGTCTCATGTGGTGGTGCTCATACAATTTATGGTGTTGAAGAAGGAACAACTCTTGTCTACGCAATGGTAGATGAAGACCTGATTGCAGTTAAAGTCAACGTTGTTGATGGTCAAAAACTTCATCGTGGTGAAACATTTATTATCAAAGGACTCAGATATGAAGTTCTTGGTGATAAGAGTGTTGCCTGTGTTGGTCCAGTCAGAAAATCAATTAAATCTGCAAAGATTCCTGCAACAGTCACATTTAAAGGCCACAAGCTGAAGGTCACAAGGATTGAATCAAAAGCATTCTATAAATGCAAAAAACTTAAGAAAGTGACAATTGGTTCTGAAGTTAAATACATTGAATCTTATGCATTTGCATCATGTCCAAAACTAACGAAAGTCACAATCGGCAAGAGTGTCGAAATCATTTATAAGAAGGCTTTTTACAAAGATAAGAAGCTAAAATCAATCACTGTTAAAGCGCCTCAGATGGTTGTTAAGAGCAAAGCATTTGCTAAAATTAGTAAGAAAGCGAAGTTCACAGTGCCTAAAAAGAGCCGTAATTACTACCGTTTAGTTTTCGGTAAGAAAAAAGTGAAGTAAAACGATAAACCTGGCAAATCTTTTGTCAGGTTTTTCTTTATTTGGCCATTCAATCTTTACGAAAGTATAACATTATATTAAAATAACATTAGCGCTATAATTAAAGAAAGTGAGGTTTTTGCATGATTATTAATAAAGCAGTTGAGGGAACAACTTTATTTATAACTCTCATTGGTCGTCTTGATGCCAATACTTCTCCAGAATTGGAAGAAGAACTCTATAAATCATTAGATGGAATGGATTCTGTCATTTATGATTTTAAAGATTTAGATTATATCTCTTCTGCAGGTTTACGTGTATTGCTAATCTCTCAGAAACAGATGAATCGTATTGGTGGCACAATGATCATCAAACATGTTAATGATATCGTCAATGACATCTTTGAAGTCACTGGATTTACAGATATTTTGACAATTGAGGAATAGTAGTTATGCCTGAAAAAAGTGTCAGAGAAATGACTGAGGAAGAGAGAAAAGTCAACTCTCTAAGCTCACGTACATTTCAAGCAGTTTTAATACTGTCACTCATTTTAAGCATAGTTGCCATAGCCTTTGGTTATCATCTTTACTCAACTGGTGTTCGTGATCAGTATATGGAGAGGACAACGTCTTTAGCCCAAACGATCACATCATTATATAGTTCTGATGACTTTGCAGAATATGCTGATAAGGTCATGACTATTTATAATGAAGCACCAGAAGATGTTCGAAATCAACCAGATTCCGAAGCTTATAAGAAATTGTTTGAAAATGTTGCTGATGAAAAATACATGGAAATATTGTCAGCATTGAATCAGGTTCGAATTAATAACGATGCTTTAATAACTCTTTTTGGTGTTCTTGATGAAGATAACAGGCATTTTGTTTATGTTATGAACGCTGAACAGATTCAAACCGGAGTTTCACCAGGTCAGTGGGTTCAAATTGAACCAAAAAACATGGCTTTTATGAAAAAAGGAAAGACTGGTGCCACATCGGCAACTCTAAGAATGAGTGCGGGGGTTTATGTTTGTGCTGGTAACCAGGCTATCTATAGTAAAGAAGGTCGAGTCGTTGGAAATATCATTGTAGCGGTATCAATGGATCAGATCACAGACCGTTCGACTAAATTCATATGTCAGTATATTGTCCTGTTGGCTGCAGTAGCGATTGCTTTGGCTTATTTCACTGTTCAGAATCTCAAAAAGGAAATTGTTAAACCTATTGAGAAGCTGACAGATGCAGCAACAGCTTATATCTCAGATGAAGAAGACACTGACAAAAACTATTTTGGTGAATTAGAAATCACCACTGGTGATGAAATTGAAAGTTTGAGTCTGATCATGGCTGATATGGAGAGTGATATCAACAATTACATTCATAATCTGACGGCTGTAACGGCGGAAAAAGAACGTATTAGCACGGAGTTGAATCTAGCCAATCGTATTCAGGCAGATATGCTGCCATCAACATATCCGGCATTCCCTGAAAGGGAAGAGTTTGATATCTATGCTTCTATGACACCTGCTAAAGAAGTCGGTGGTGATTTCTATGACTTCTTCATGATTGATGAAGATCATCTTGTATTGGTTATTGCCGATGTCAGTGGTAAAGGTATCCCGGCAGCACTGTTCATGATGGCTTCTAAAATCATGATTCAGAATATTGCCTTCTTAGGACATTCTCCTGCAAAAGTATTAGAACTTGTTAATGAACAGATTTGTAAAAGTAATCATGAAGATATGTTCGTCACTGTTTGGATGGGTATTCTTGATGTGAATACAGGTATTATAACATGTGCTAATGCAGGTCATGAATATCCTACAATCAGACGTGAGAATGGCAATTTCGAACTCTTCAAAGATCGTCATGGATTCATTATTGGCGGTATGGAAGGTATGCGCTATCGCGATTATGAAATCCAGCTCAATCCTGGAGATACTATATTTGTTTATACTGATGGTGTAGCAGAAGCGACAAATACATCTTCAGAATTATTTGGTTTAGATCGTATGCTTGCGAGTCTAGATAGAGCCGAAAGCAATGATCCAATAGAAATTAGTATTAAACTGATGGAAAGCATCAACGAATTCGTTGGTGAAGGTTCGCAGTTCGATGATATCACAATGCTTTGTGCAACTTATTATGGTCAAAATTATCAGAGGAAACCTATGTTTAAAGAAATTACAGTTGATGCAACCATCAATAATATTCGAACAGTTACAGAATTTGTCGATGCGGAACTCGAAGCACATGGTTGTCCAATGAAAAAACAAATTCAAATTGATATTGCGATTGATGAAATCTTCAGCAATATCGCACATTATGCTTTTGAAGGAACAGGAAAAGCGACCGTATGTGTGAACATTGAAGATGATCCAAAGGTTCTGACAATGATTTTTAAGGACAATGGCATTCCATATGATCCTCTGGTTGCAAAGGATCCGGATGTCACCTTATCTGCAGATGAACGTTCTGTAGGTGGCCTGGGCGTCTTCATCGTTAAAAAGACAATGGATGATGTTCATTACACTTATGAAAATGGTCAGAATATTCTTACGATCAAAAAGATATTGTAGAATTTGCTTTTAATTGAAGGCACATTATAATTTCGACGAGCGGTTCTGTTGTTTAAGAAACGTACAAGTTGATTGGTTAATAACAATGAATTAGTTTTAAAAAAAGGAAAATTTAGTAATGAAAATAAATCGTTATGGTGTTAAACTGACATAGGTTTGTTGTCTCATCATCGGAGACAACACATGTCTCAAGGTTTGACCAGACGGAGAAGATTAATTCAATGGTAGATATTTTGTTGAAGGAGTATAGTTAAAATGAATGTAAATTACGAAATTAAAGATCAAGTACTAACATTAGAAGCAGCTGGGAAAATTGATTCTGGCAATGCCAATGAATGGGAAAACGCAATTAATGAAATCCTTAATAAAGAAACTTTTGAAGAATTAATTATGGATGCAGAAAAGCTTGAATATATTTCAAGTGCTGGCCTTCGTGTCATTCTTCGCTTACGTAAGGATAATGAAAGTTTAAAAATCATTAATGTCAACAGTGATGTTTATGAAATCTTTGATATGACAGGTTTCACTGAAATCGTTGATATCCAGAAAGCTTACCGCACAATCAGTGTTGAAGGTTGTGAAGTTATTGGTCAGGGTGCCAATGGTAAGGTTTATCGTATTGATGCCGACACAATCGTAAAAGTGTATTTCAATTCAGATGCATTACCAGAAATTCATCGTGAACGTGAATTAGCACGTACAGCTTTCGTTTCTGGCGTACCAACAGCTATTCCTTATGATGTCGTTCGTGTTGGTGATAGCTATGGTTCAGTTTTTGAACTGTTGAACGCAAAATCATATGCAAAATTATTAATCAGTGGTGAAAAAACAATTGATGAAATCGCAAAAATGTCAATTGATCTTTTAAAAATCATTCATAGCACACTCGTTAAACCTGGTATTATGCCTGATATGAAAGAAGTAGCTTTAGACTGGGCTATGTTCTTAGAAGATTATCTACCAGCTGATGAATATACTAAATTGTTTACTTTAATCAATAATGTACCTCATGATATGCACATGATGCATGGTGATTATCATATTAAGAATGTCATGTTGCAAAATGGCGAGAGCTTATTAATTGATATGGATACTTTATGTTATGGCCATCCAATTTTTGAACTTGCAAGTATGTACAATGCTTATCGTGGTTTTAATGAAACTAATCATGAAAATTCTATGGACTTTATGGGTGTCAGTTATGAAGTATGCGGTCAGTTATGGGATCGTTTGTTACAACTTTATTTAGATACTGATGATCAGGATTACATTGATGCAGTTGAAAAGAAAGCTATGATTGTTGGCTATACACGTATCATGCGTCGTACAATCAGACGAAATGGTTTAAATACACCTGATGGACAAGTAATCATTGAAAACTGCCGTCAAAAACTTGCTGCTTTATTACCAGTCGTTGATACATTAGAATTTTAATCTTAATGCCGCTGCTTTAAAGCAGCGGTTTTTAATTGTTTTTTTTTGTTCTCTATTGCGTTATAATGGTGTCATTGGAGTTGATTATTATGAGCGAAAAAGCAAGTACAATCGTCTATCGCCTTGTTGTATTATGTTTATTGGTTATCTTGGGAATGACGATTTTTTATACATTTTTTGTCCATATTCCTTATCTCAATCACGCCCAGGAATTACATGATGTCAGACAAACAATTATTGAACGTGATAAGCTTACCTATGATAATTATTTCTATCAATATAATGGTCCAGCTTCCTATTATATTATGCGTGTGAAACAAGGGGACAAAAGTACCTATTTAGCCTATGATAAAAAATTGACACTTGTAGCTTCACAACAAGAACCTTTTGCGAAACAGGAAAAGGTGATTAATCATGTTAAAAAGCATTATAATGTGGATCTGCAGGATATTCAGATTGCCTATGAAAACAATATCTTTGTTTATTATGGCAAATATCAGGATGAAGACCATCTCTATTATTTCTATTATTCTCTTGCCAATGGTAAATTTGTAAAATCATATTCCTTATAGGAGTCTGTTATGATACAAGATCTATTTAACTATAAAGCAGTCGATTATTCTCGATTGCTTATTCTAAAAAGTAAATCATTAAATATTGATGCTGAGAGTTGTCAGGTATTGCTTGTCATGCTGGCATTAAAAGATATTGGGAAAAAAGTCCTGACGCCACAGGTTATTGCCCAGTATACAATGCTTTCATCTGAACGTATCGATGAGATCATGTTGAAATTGATTCAATCACATGTCCTCGACCGTCATCGTGGTCAGCTGGATTTTAAACCGTTGTACCGCAAACTTCTTGAGGTCAAAGAAACAAAACAGACGACTAAGGATATTGATTTAGTTGAACGCTTTGAAGATGGCTTTGGGCGTACATTAAGTGCCATTGAAGTTGAATCAATCAATGACTTCAAGCGTCGTGGTTTTGATGATGAAATGATTCTCGATGCCTTAAAAGAAGCAGTGAAATCACAAAAGCTACATTTAAATTACGTAGAAGGTGTCTTAAACAACTGGGCTCGTTATGGTGTAAAAATTAAAACAAAAGTCGTTACTGAAACTCGTGATGTCAGTGATGAAGTAAAAAACTTTAATTGGTGGGATTAATGGAAGCACAAAATAAACAACGCATCTATGATGAACTCGATGCATTATTTCCTGATGCAGGATGCGAACTCAATCATAAAAATCCTTTTCAATTATTAGTTGCTGTCATGCTTTCAGCACAGACGACTGATGTCTCTGTCAATAAAGTGACACCAGCTTTGTTTACAGCTTACCCTTCAGCTAAAGAATTATCAGAAGCTACTGAAGAGTCGCTGCAGGACTATATTCGTTCTATTGGCCTTTATCGCAACAAGGCCAGAAGCATCAAAAAAATGGCCCAAATACTTGTTGAAAAGTACAATGGAGAAGTGCCAAATGATTACCGTTCACTAGTGGCATTACCAGGAGTAGGGCGTAAAACAGCCAATGTTGTGATGGCGGAAGCCTTTGGGGTACCAGCTATTGCAGTTGACACGCATGTAGCTCGTATCTCTAAACGATTAGGCTTTGCCGACCGCGATGATCCTGTCATTGTGATCGAGGATAAATTGATGGCAGAGATTCCTGAAGAAAGATGGATCAAGATGCATCATCAATTAATACACTTTGGCCGTTATCGTTGCCGTGCCAAGAATCCTGATTGTCACTTGTGTCACCTGGTAGATATCTGCCTTGAAGACAATAAAAAAGTATAAAGTCAACCGACCTTTAAAAGTTAGATTAATAATCTAATTCTTAGAGGTCGGTATTTTTTGTGAATATATAGATATGAAGGCAAAATTATAGGGAGCTCACGCTCCCTATAAGTCATTTGGTTGGATTTTAATCAGGTTGTTGTTAGCCTTCGGTGTTGTTGCCATCATCTGACTGGCTGCCACCACCATCATCTTCTCCGCTACCGCCACCATCGTCATCACCAGAATCAGGTTTATCATCGCTCTTTGCAGCTACTGAGAAACTGATGCTGCCTATTGAACTAGATTTAGAACCATTGCTTTCGGTTGCCGAAACGGTATATGACTGTCCTTTGCTGACACTGAATGTTGCGCTTTCGCCACATTTAACGTTCTTTGAATGGCCACCACATTGAATTGTGACTGTATTACCAGATGGTCCTTTTGTTGAAACCGTGATTGAAGAGGCAGTAATTGTAGCGCCATTTGATACGCCACTACCGTTAGCGCTGACACTGAATGTCGCTGTACCAACTTCAGGTTCAGAACTTGAAGAATCAGATACTGAGACAGAAATCGTATTTGATTTAGTGCCACCATCACTGGTCTGCAGATAACCATCAACTGTGTAAGTCATACCTTTTTCAGCTGAGAAGGTGATGGTACCACTATTACTGTCAAATGTCTTTGAAGTAATTAATGATGAACCATTATAGACTCTTGCAACACGAACAAATGATTTAGAAGTGTTCGAAGGTGAGAACTTGACTGATAAAGTATTACCGCTTAATGAAGCACTGAAGCCTTTCAGCTTGAATGAGTCACTTGTTGAACCGCCATCAGATGAACCGCCTTTAGGACCATGTCCTTTGACGAACCATTCTGTGACACCATTACCAGCTGATGCTTTACGATAAGGATAGCTGCCTCTGACCATTGTTGCTTTTTCAACCGTCTTAGGCGTTGTATATTTATTGCCAAGTTTCTTCTTGTGGAGTGCCTGGCCAATCATAATTGCGATGTCATGGGAATCATTTTGTCCGCTGACTGGATGTTTACCTTTTGATGTTTGAATAGAACCTGGATAACCATTCCATGCAGCCCATGCATAGTCAGGAGAGAAACAGCACATCCAGATATCTTTAGATGAACCACTTGGAATCTTCTTGATTGAACCATCATGGTTTGAAGTACCTGTTTTAGCACCGATTTTATCACCGATGGCATTGAGTCTTGTATAACTGCCATATTTCTTGACGACGTTTGTCATAACATGACGAGTCAGGAATGAAGTCGAATCAGCCATTGCCTGAGTGGCTTCTGCCTGTAAATCATCATCGATATTGAAGGTCTCACCAGTTGTATTGACGATAACTTTGTTTACGGTATGTGGTTCAATGTAAGTACCACCATTAGAGATAGCTGCATAAGCAGCTGCCTGCTGAGTTGTTGTGACACCCTGGCTCCAGCCACCAATTGCATAGGCAAGTGAGAGGCTTTCATTGTCCATGTCATAACCTAAACCCTTCATATATTTATTGACTTCTTTGATATCAACTTTTTCTAAGACAGCACTTAGTGCGTTGATTGCAGCTAAGTTCCATGAATTGCCTAAGGCATCGTAGAGTGACACATCACCATGGGTACGTTTGTCCCAGTTGGAAGGTGTCCAATTACCAATCTTGACTTTATCATCAGATACATAGTGTCCAGTTGACCAGTAAAGATATTCAAACGCCGTACTATAATCGAGAACTGGTTTGATTGAAGAGCCAGGCTGATGTTTTTCTGTGGCATAACTGTAGTAACCAGCTTGATAGTCTTTTGCAGCTAAAATACCAATGATGCGACCAGTCTTTGATTCCATGACTGTAGCCCCAGCCTGCATATCCTGATCAGAGAAGCGATAGGATTTTTGACTGGCGATGTCATTAATCGTATCCTGGATATCTGTATCCATATAAGTATAGATTGTCATCGGTACAGTATTTGGGTCAAATCCAGTACGTTCAATAACTTCCGATGTAACCTGATCGGTATAAGCAGCATATTGTGTACTGTTCCTTAATGGATTGGATTTTAAAATATTAGCGACAGGAATTGATTTTGCTGATTGATACATAGCTTCATCAATATAACCATGATTCTTCATCAACAATAAGATAATATCGCGTCGTCTTTGAGCTCTGTCGATATCATTGAAAGGGTCATAAGAATAAGGTGAATTGATTGTACCTGCAAGTAATGCAGCTTCAGGTAAAGTCAGATATTTAGGCTTTTTGTCGAAGTAGTAGTAACTTGCAGCATAGAGCCCAATGGTATTAGTGCCTTTACCAAAATAGATTTTGTTGAGGTAAAGTTCCAATACTTTTTGTTTTGACAGTGTTCCTGAGGCTTCAATCGATAAAATAATTTCGCCGACTTTTCTTTTTATAGTTTGTTGTGCTTCTGGATAGAAGGTCTTTTTGACAAGCTGCTGGGTAATTGTTGAACCACCGGCTGTGATATGACCAGCTAATAGGTTGGAGAAGAAGGCTTTGACGATACGAGGTATATCAAAACCGTTGTGCTTGAAGAAACGTGCGTCTTCGGCAGCAACAACTGCATCAATCATAACTTCCGGGATATCTTTATATTCAACATATTTACCGGTTGCACCACCATATTTATAGATAATTTCATTATCCGCATTAACGATTGTTGAGTTTGTCGTTAATGACAGGTTGTCGAGATTAAAGTCTTTGATCTCGGCGACAACACTGACCATAATGGCACCTGTTGCAGCAACGACAACCAGACATAGGACGATGGCGACTCGCAAAAGGATTTTTGTTAATCGGCTTTTCTGTCTCTTTTTTACATGTTTCGCTCTCACATTATTCACACTCCTTAAAATAAACCTCATCAACAACATCAAGATAGTAAAGACGTGGCTGATAGCCCTGGCGAATCAGGTGACCATTTGCCTGTACTTCTTCATAAGTCATATAGCGATGCTCAGCATGATAATAACGATCAATGACATAATCAGCATCAATCAAATATGTTTCTTGCAGATGAGTAAAAGCGATGATGACAAAGGCAATTCCGCCATGTTTTTTGATACGGCCTAGATGTTCTATTTGATGCTCATGTATATTGATAAAAGGGAACTTGTTTTGACGCGTTTCCTTGGCTTCAAAGTCAATATATTGTCCGCGATAGATACCATTGTAATCGGTTGTCGATGGACGTTGATAATAACCCTCAATAATACGGGCAGCATTACGTGAAGGATAGTCTACTTTCACGATTTGAACTGGCGTCGGTTTCTTGTAAATCACGGCACGATCATTGGCAAGATAAAACTTATTGGAAAGTGAAATATCTTCTTCCAAATTCATCCCACGATGAGCGGTGTAGTGCCTATCACCATTACGTGATAAAGCCGGACCTGCCTTCTTTTTATTAGGATATTGAACCATAAAATCACCTATAAATAATTATACCACATTATCTTTAAAACAAGAATAAAAATAAAACTGTCACCAGCTATCGGTTGATCAAAAAAAGGTCCTTTGTTAAGAATAGTTTAAGAAATATATTCTTGCATTTCTTTGCTATTTTTGTACAATAAAGTCTGAGGAGTTGAGATAGATGGAAAACAAGATTCAATTAAGTCCTAAAAAGATTTTAAACAAGCAGTTTGAAATAGATTTTAAAGGTTATAATGCGAATGAAGTCGATTATTATCTCGACATGATTGTTGCTGATTATAACAACTTTGCGATTATGTTAAATCAGTCATATGATGAAATTGAACGCCTGCAAAAAGAAAATCAGGCTTTAAAAGTCAAGCTGACTGATCTTGAACGTAAACATTCTGTAACTGAAGATCACTTACGTACAATTGAAGAAAACGTCGGTAATAATGTTGATTTATTAAGACGTTTATCCCAACTTGAAAGTGAAGTTTACAATAAATCAAGAGAAGATTAATAGACATATTTGACAAATACAAAGACACCATTATAATGGTAAATGGTCTGCGAGAATCAATCGCTAGAAGTAGAGGAAAGTCCGTGCTGTCACCAGCTGTGATGCTGGTAGTGTTCGTGCTAAGCCCAATAAGCTTAGGCATTGCGACGACGGTGAAAGACCTAAGTTCTTAGAATATGGTTAGTAGCCCTAAAGTGCCACAGAGACAAATGCTTTTGGAAACGAAAGAGTGAAAAGTTGGTAAACTCCGCGAGGCAGAAACCCAAATTTTGGTAGGGGAGTCTGATGCCTGGAATCAAACAGGAATCAGGTAGTGCAAACTAAGAGAAATGATTGATTGAAAAACAGAACACGGCTTATCAGAGCAGACCGCTCATTTAAATCACATTAGATTATTGGATATATAGAACCTTACGATGGAAGGATGTGAATCCTCCTCGCATAAACGCGTTTGAGGGATAGAATGAATAATTTAGGCGAAGAAATCAAACAGAAACGTTTAGAAAAAGGACTATCTGTTGAAGAATTATCAAAAAAGACGATGTTATCAGTAGCCGTTATTAATGATATTGAAAACGGTGCTTTTGATCGTTATAAGGGCGACGAAACTTATGTTCGTATGTATCTTAAAAAGATCTCCAATGCTTTAGATCTGGATGACGAACAGATTGCTGAAAGTTATCGTGCTGTAACTGAAGAACTTGAAAGAGAGGCATTACGCCTGGCCGAAGAAAAGAAAGACAAAGCTAAAACAAAAATGAAAAACCGTAAGGAATTTCATTTTGACAACCCACATATGGCAACATCAACCACACAGATTTATGAAGACAAGAGTCATGTGAAGGTTGTACGTGGTGTGATTGTTGCTTTGATTTGTGTTTTAATTATTGGTGTTGTCTACATTGGCGTTTGGTATACTAAGAGTAAACCATCTGCAGCTAATGATTTCAGTTCACAGACAGCAACTGTTCAAGGTGATGTTGATACATCTACAAACAAAACTGATACCAGTGTTGCTGATACTGGTAATGAAAAGACTGAAACAAACGAAAATACGGAAAAACCTGATGATACAGAAAAACCTGAGAACACTCAGACAGAAACAAAAAAACAGGAAAATAAAAAGACTAAGCCAGCAACTACACCTTCTGTAAAAGTTAAATTTAAACGTACCGGTGATAATGCCTATACAGTAACTGTTCCAAGTAATCTGGAAACAATTAACTTTAAAGTTAAATTTAGTAAGAAGTCTTGGGCTCAGCTTTATGTCAATGATAAATCTTACGGTAAATTTACACCTAAAATTTATAGTAAGGAAACAGTGACTGTAAAATTGAAAACTGCAAAAACGAAGACAATTCGTATGCGTAATGGTTCTCAGTTAGGTACTAAATATTATATTAATGATAATAAAGTACCATTAACATCTGAAGAACAAAATATGACATCTACAAATTTAACGTTAAAGATCAAAGTAAAAAAATAGATGTCTATTCTTACAACACGAAACATGAGACACTAAGAGCTTTGAACAAAGGCTCTTTTCTCACTTTTTAAAGAAAAGTAAGACAAAATGTTAAAAAATCCACTATATAACATTAGGAGGTATATTATTTTATGGCAAGAGAAAGAAAAAGTGTCAATCTCAATGTCGATAACCGTGATGCTGCACTAAATGACGCCATTAAACAAATAGAAAAGAAATTTGGCAAAGGGTCTGTCATGCGTTTAGGTGATCAGGTGGCTGTTGATGTGGATGTTATTCCATCAGGCTCCCTGACATTAGATGCTGCTTTAGGTATCGGTGGTTATCCAAAAGGACGTATTATTGAAATCTATGGTCCTGAATCAAGTGGTAAAACAACACTGACTCTTCATGCAATTGCAGAAGTGCAGAAACAGGGCGGCAAAGCTGCATTTATTGATGCAGAACATGCAATCGATCCTGTTTATGCGAAAAACCTTGGTGTCAATATTGATGATTTGATTCTGTCACAGCCAGACAGTGGCGAACAGGCATTAGAAATTGCGGAAATGCTGGTTCGTTCTGGTGTCATTGATTTAATCGTTATTGACTCAGTAGCTGCATTAGTACCACAGGTTGAACTTGATGGTGAAATGAGTGATCAGACTGTTGGTTTACAGGCACGTTTGATGTCAAAAGCATTACGTAAACTTTCTGGTGTTATGTCAAAGACCAGCTGTAC
>JAGBPZ010000158.1 GCA_017633115.1 Erysipelotrichaceae bacterium
GCATAGAAACCATTCTGCGCCAACAAAGTTTCGTGATTACCGATTTCAACGATATCACCATCACGCATGACAATAATAGTATCCGCATCACGAATGGTCGATAAGCGATGGGCAATGATAAAGGATGTGCGTCCTTTCATCAATTCGTCCATGCCGTTTTGAATTAGTAATTCAGTACGAGTATCAACTGATGAAGTGGCTTCATCAAGGATGAGTATCTTTGGATCTTTTAAGAAGGCACGGGCAATTGTCAGAAGCTGCTTTTGACCTTGGGAGATGTTTGATGATTCTTCATTGATCATCGTATCATAACCATCAGGCAGGGTATGGACAAAGAAATCAATATGCGCATCATGACATGCTTTTTCAATCTTTTCATCGGAGGCATTAAGTTGACCAAACAGGAGATTATCTCTGATTGTGCCATTAAACAACCAGGCATCCTGTAATACCATACCAAAAAGAGAGCGTAAATCAGCACGACTCATATCCGTGATATCTTTGCCATCAATCAGAATCTGACCACTATTGAGTTCATAAAAACGAAGTAATAGTTTCACTATTGTCGTTTTGCCTGCCCCCGTAGGACCTACTATCGCAATCTTTTGTCCAGCATGAACATGAAGACTGAAATCATGAATAATAATCTTATTTGGATTGTAACCAAATACGACATCAACAAAAGTCACTGAGCCTTTCATCTTGGCAACTTCTTCACTGCTGATTGTCACATGTTCTTCAACAAGTTCCTCTTCTTCAAGGAATTCAAAGACTCGTTCAGCTGCTGCCGCTGTTGACTGTAATAAATTGACAATCTGTGCCATCTGGGTAATCGGCTGATTGAAGTTACGTACATATTGGAGAAATGCCTGGATGTCACCAAGAGTAATCATTGACCCACCGGCCAGGATACCACCAACGATACAGACACCTACATAAGCCACATTGCCTACAAAGCCCGAAACCGGCATCATCAAATGACCAAAGAATTGTGACTTCCATGCTGATTCATAGAGCGCATTATTATAGCGGGTAAAAGCTTCAATCGATGTGTCTTCGCCATTAAACGCTTTGACAACCGTATGTGCGCCATACATTTCTTCGATATGGCCATCGACAGCACCTAAGTTAGCCTGCTGTTGACGATAGTACTTCTGTGAGCGTTTAATAATCAAAGAAATCAACGTCAATGACACTGGCAAAACGCATATCGCAATGAGTGTCATTTGAACACTGATAGTCAGCATCATAATCAAGGTACCAAAGACCGTGACTGTTGAAGTCACCATCTGTGCCATAGACTGATTGAGTGATTGGGCGATGGTGTCAATATCATTCGTGACACGTGATAAAATATCACCACTTGAATGATGATCAAAATAGCTTAATGGCAGACTATTCATCTTAACTGAGATAGCCTGACGTAATGAATAAGCAACCTTCTGGGAAATACCAGAAGTAATAAAATGTTGGAGATAATTGAATACTGCACTTGAACAGTAGACCCCAATAAGAATCATGATAATTCTTCCAATATAAGCAAAATCAATACCACCAGTTTTAGCCAGTTTGGCAGCGACACCTTCAGCTAATTTATCTGTGGCCAACGCAAGGATCTTTGGTCCGATAATATGAAAGATGGTGGCACCAATCGCAAAAAAGATAACCAGTAATAATTGTAAGTGATAAGGTTTTAAATAATTAAACAGTTTACGAATAGAGGCACTGAAGTTTTTCGCTTTTTCACCAGTGCGGTTACGATTAGGGCCGCGCCCTTGTGGTCGACGCTGATCACTCATGACTCAGTTCCTCCTTCGATAATTGTGAATAGGCAATTTCCTGATAGACCTGACATGTTTTCAACAATTCTTCATGACTGCCACGGCCAACGATTTCACCCTCATCCAGAACCAGGATCTGGGCAGCATCCATGATTGTCGCAATACGCTGACCTACAAGTATCACCGTTGTATGTTGTTGATCACATAAAGTTCTTAGTTCCTGACGTAAAGTCGCATCAGTTTTAAAATCTAATGCCGAAAAAGAATCGTCAAAAATCAAGATTTCAGGTTGTTTGGCCAAGGCACGGGCAATCGCTAAACGTTGCTTTTGTCCTCCTGACACATTACTGCCACCTTGAGCAATTGGGGCATCAATACCTTCTGGCAATTGTGCAACAAATTCTCTAGCCTGCGCAATATCAATTGACTGATTGATGATATCTTCCGTAATCGTGTCATGACCAAAGCTCATATTAGAACGAATGGTACCACCAAATAAATGTGACTTTTGAGGAACCAGACCAATATGTTCACGTAAATCATGAAGACGGACCTGACGTACATCGATACCATCAACTTTAACTTCACCATCACTGACATCATAGAATCTTGGAATCAGATTGATGAGCGTACTTTTACCAGAACCAGTAGAACCAATAATAGCTGTGACTTCACCTGGATTAGCTTTAAAAGTAATATCTTTAAGAACTGGCTGATCTGCTTCAGGATAGTGGAACGTCACATGATTAAATTCAATCAATCCCTTAATATCATCTTTAAATGATAGTGGTGTATCCGGATCAAGAATTGTCGCCTTTGTTTCTAATACATCCGCAATTCTGCCTGCAGAAATAGCGGCACGAGGTAACATGATAGCCATCATGCCAATCATTAAGAAGCCCATGATGATCATCATTGCATACTGTAAGAAAGCCATGATATCACCAATGGCAACAACACCCTGATTAACTTGAATCGCACCAATATAGACAATAGCCAATGAAACACCATTCATAATCAACTGCATAACTGGCATCAAAGCCACCATAACACGATTAACGAACAGATTGACTCTTGTCAGATCACTGTTAGCGACATCAAAGCGACGTTCAGCTGCTTCTTCATTGCCAAACGCACGAATGACAAGCAACCCACTCAGATTTTCACGCATTGACAAGTTTAAACGGTCAATTAAAGACTGTACAATTTTGAATTTTGGTAAAGCAATGATCATCGTGATAATCAAAACACCAATCAACATTAAAATGGATAAAGCAATGATCCATGTCATTGATAATGATGTGCGAATAGCCATAATCAAAGCACCAATCCCAAGTACTGGAGCAAAACAAATCAAACGAATAAAGATAATAAGAACTACCTGTACCTGGGTAATATCATTCGTTGATCGGGTAATTAAGGAAGCGGTTGAGAAGCGATTCATTTCTTCATCGGAAAAGCTTTCAACCTTTTTAAACAGATTAAGACGTATATCACGTGCCACTTTCGCACCAAATAGTGATGCAAAGGC
>JAGBPZ010000159.1 GCA_017633115.1 Erysipelotrichaceae bacterium
AGTATCAGTAAAAGTAAATGTTGTAACGTCTTTAAGGAATATGCCAATCATTCTCCAATTGATTTTCTCAATCTTTATCGTTTAAAAGTCAGTACTGATAAACTTAAAAACTCAATTGATAGTATTGCCTCAATTGCCCACGGTATCGGCTTCAGTCAACAAAGCTACTACAATCGCTTGTTTCTTCGCGAATATGGCATAACGCCAAAAGAATATCGCCAACAACATCAATGATGAATTAAATCATCATTTAAAGCATCTAGTAAAAGATTCCCTTGAAAAGCTCATTTAGTCATCAACTTAACACTGTAATCATCTAATAAAAATGCTTATGAAAACAGAACGATTGTCGCAATTGCCACTAACAGCTGACATAAAACATTGGAAATCTCAATAACCCAATGTACCTTCGGATTCTTTAGATTAGCTTTAATACCTATTCCACATAACATAACAAATAGAAGAATAGCTAATGCATAAAGAATTATTGGCAAAACCATACCCTTTTGAATAGATAATGTGATTAGTGATGTGTAAATCAATAAATAACCTGCCGCTCCTGTCAATACCGCAATGGTATTGATTTTTTTACTTTTAGTATAGATTTTGATTAATGCCGCAATAATTAAAAGCAATAGTAAAGTTAACAGGATTGCATGCATATGTGTCACATATCGCAACAACATTAAACCCGAAATCAGGATACCTGTATTAACACTGAAGACTAAACTAACGGGCATGACGAATTCAATAATGCCTAAGCCCACGATTACTTTACCTGTAGGTATGATCAGACCAAAAAGTATGGATATGATAGCGCCAATCAACAAAAAGAGATTGTAGGGTTTGCCCATAATACTATAGGTATTTTTAATAATCGTTATCATAGTAATGCTATAAAGAATGGGATTAACGTAATCCAGTAAACCAAGTGGTACGGAAAATTTGTTGAACTTTTGTTCCATGAAACACAACTCCTCACTTCTCATTCATTGATGTCAATTATACCACTAATAATATCAGCTAACTATAGACCAAATAGCTTTAAAAATGAGGGTAATAATCACATGATAAAATTTTCCATAGTTTCAAATTTTCAATTAAAAATTAGAATTCTTTTTTACAAAATAGACAACGTTTTATCAAGGTGTTAAAATTATAAGAGGAAATAAAATAAAAAAATCTTAAGGAGAAAAGCTATTATGAAAAAATTATTATGTGCACTTTTAGGTGTCATCATGATTTTAGCTGGCTGTGGTTCATCCAAATCATCAGGTGATGAATCTGTTAGTGGTAAAGTCGTGATTTATACCTCCATGTATCAGTTCGTTATTGACGAAATGGAAAAACAGTTAGAAAAAGAATTCCCTAATCTCGATGTCGAATTCTTCTATGGTGGTACTGGCGAATTACAGACAAAGTTAGCTGGTGAAATGGGTTCTGACTGGAAAGGTAAATTAAGCTGTGACATGATGCTTGTTGCTGAACCTGCTTATTCATTAGAACTCAAAGAACACAATTATCTCGAACCTATGGAAATTGAAGATGCCGACAGTTTACTGCGTTTCGACTATGATAAAGATGGTTACTGGTATCCAGTACGTGTCTTAAACATGGTCTTAGCTTACAACCCTGATAAGTACAAGGAAGAAGAAGTACCTCATTCATTCAAAGAATTTGCTGAAGACACTTCTTTAAAAGGTCACATCTCTATGCCTGACCCATTGACTTCTGGTACTGCAATGGCTGCAGCTGCTGCTTTAAGTGACAAATATGGTTATGATTACTTCAAAGCTTTAGGCAAACAAAAATGTATGATTGAAAGTGGTTCAACTGCACTTGCAAAATTACAGACTGGTGAATGTAAATCAATCATGATTCTTGAAGAATCTGTCTTAAAGATTCGTAAAGAAGAAGGTTCTAACATTACAGTCATCTATCCAGATGATGGTGAAGTTCTGATTCCTTCTACTGTTATGACAGTTGCTGAAGAAAAGAGCGCAAATGCTAACTTAGAAGCTTGTGAAGCAGTTCAGAAATGGTTATTAAGTGAACCTGGTCAGAAGTGTATCATGTCTGGTTACATGCATTCAGTTCTTGCTGGAACGACAGACGTACCTTATGATTCTGTTTCAACTGATGACCTGATCAAGAAAGACATGGGTGTTGACTGGAATCGTTGCTATAAAAAACGTGATGAAATCCGTAAACAATTCCAGAAATACGTTACTACTAAATAAGCTACACAACAAAATACAACAACAAATCAATTGGGCTGCTGCGTCTGCAGCAGTCCTCTTCTTTCATTAAAATTCAACAAGAGGTAAAGCTATGAGATTTAAAAAAATCCAAACATCAACCCAGTTGACCAAGCGCATTATCATCACCATTCTAACGATTCTTCTTATTGCGAGCTGCGCGCTTGCCTTTGCCGGACTTACAAGTATCCACAAAATCGATCAAGCTGGTTTTGAAAGCAGCGATGTCTATCTACAGGTTCGCAAACTGAAAATTGAAGCAGATACGTTTTATGATGATCATATCGCCCAATCACTAAAGGCATGCTCATCGCAGGAGCAAGCCGATGCCACTGCCACTGCAAAACGACTCTTAGAAGAATCATGGCAGGATAGTGAAGCATTAAACGATTATGATGAGGTGTCACTCTGGAAACTTCTGGCAATGACCTACTCTGCCTCTCCTGTCAAGAAAATCACTCCAGCACAAAGACGTTCTATCAAACTTGTCAAAGATAAGGACGCAATGCGTGCCGCACTGCTAAAAGCATTAGCTAATCATACTGCTGCAAGTGATGATCCAATTCTTAAAGACATAGAGGCTTTAAAAAATGCTCCAGAGTCAATGATGGCTCTAGTCTTTCTTTCATCTTGGAGTTCTAATGCTTCCATTTTAGATAAGACCACATCCATCAACTTTATCCGTTCTGCTGGTAGTACTGAAGCCGCAGTTGTCGCTTATAAAGCGGCAATGTCTGGCAATATTTCAGCGCTAGCTGCCACCATCATGGCCCATTCTCATACGGTAACACTTATTAGTGTACTGGTGGCTATTGATTCCTTGCTGTTGTTTATCTTTATGGCAGCAGGAAAGAGTTGGAAGATGGACTTCAAATGGATCCTTATCCTGTTGATTGTTGACTTCCTACTCATCTTCCAATTACTACCATTGATTTATCTGCTGTTTAAAGCATTTTTCCCAAACGGCAGTTTCACTTTCAATACATTTACACGTCTCTATACCGAGAAAATGAATTTCACGGCACTCTCAAACACTGTGATTGCCGCGACGTGCACAATGATTTTAGGAACAATCATTGCTTTCCCACTCGCCTGGTTAATCGGCCGAACTAATATGTATGGTAAAAAATTCTTCCGTGCATTGTTCGTATTAACTTATATGGTCCCTCCTTATGTTGGTGCCATGGCTTGGTTAAGATTGCTCAACAAAAATGTAGGAACAATCAATTTAATCATTCGTGCCCTATTCCATTTAAAAATTACCGAAGGTCCTTTTAACATCTACAGTCTTCCAGGTATGATTTGGGTCTTAACAACCTTCTATTTCCCTTATGCTTTCATCACAATTTCACGAGCAATGGAAAAGATGGATCCATCCTTAGAGGAAGCTTCACGAGCTTCTGGGGCATCACCATTTATGACTGTTATGAAGATCACGTTACCGATGATGACACCATCGTTAATTGCCGGAGCATTGCTTGTCTTCGTCTCAGCAGCTAGCTGTTATGGTATTCCATCAATCATCGGTTCACCAGGAAATGTCCATACAGTCACAACTCGTATTATTGAATACTATGGACTAGGTGTTTCAGGTATCAATGACGCAACAGGATTAGCTGTTTTCCTAATTGTGATTGCAGTCATTGTCCTCTATATCTCAGACGTCGTCATTGCGAAAAGACAGTATATCACTGTCTCTGGAAAATCAACGTCTCCAGTCATCGTGGACTTACGAAGCTGGCGTGTTCCAATGACACTCTTTGTTTCTTTATTTGCGATTATTGCCGTAGCCATTCCGTTCTCAACAATCCTCATTACCTCTTTTAAGGTTGATGTCGGACAAACTCTCTGGACTACCGGTAACTTCACTACTAAACAGTGGAACGCTCTATTACGTGGTGAAACTCTTTCAACAATCAAGAACTCTCTCATCTTCGGTACACTCGCAGCCACAATTGGTATCGTCATTGCGATTACAATGAGTTATCTTCTGCAACGTACAACCATCAGAGGACGTAAGATTCCAGATTTCTTGATTACTCTAGGATCAGGAACACCATCAGTTGTTATCGCCTTAGGCTTGATCATGACAATGCGTGGACAGTTTGGTGTCAATATTTATAATACCGCTTATATCCTCATCGTCGCCTATCTAATTAAATATCTGATGATGGGACAGCGTACAGTTGTCTCGGCTATGAGTCAAATCCATGTTTCTCTTGAGGAATGTTCACAAATCTCAGGAGCAAGCTGGTTAAAGACTATGTTCAAAATCACAGGACCATTGATTTTCCCATCAATTGCTGCTGGATGGTTCTTAATCTTTATTCCGAGCTTCTATGAATTATCGATGACAACCTTACTTTATTCCACTAACACTAAAACGATCGGCTTCCAGCTCTATCAGTATTGGACCTTCACCAGTCAACCACAAGCATGTGCCATGGCTTTTGGTATCCTGATGATTATCGTCATACTGAACGTCCTTTTAAACTACTTAACAGATGGCAAGTTCTCGATCTGATGAAAGGAGATAAATATGTCAATTACGATTAAGAATTTAGTCAAAGCATTTGACCGTTCACCTGTCGTCAAACACTTCGATGAGGTTTTTGAAGATGGTGAGTTCATCACCCTGCTAGGCCCATCAGGTTGTGGGAAAACAACGATTCTGAGAATGATTGCTGGCTTTGAACAACCAACCTCTGGTGAAATATGGATTGATGATCAACTGGTTTCTTCTGAAAAGACTCTGGTGCCACCAGAAAAAAGAGGTATTGGGATGGTCTTCCAATCTTATGCTGTATGGCCTCATATGACTGTCTATGACAATGTTGCTTATCCTTTAAAAATCAAACATGTTGATAAAGATACAATTAAACAAAAAGTAGAACGAATGCTTAAAGTCGTTCACCTCACAAACTATGCTACGCGTCTACCAAGCCAGTTATCTGGTGGTCAGCAACAACGTGTTGCCTTAGCACGTGCCCTCGTCATGGAACCAAAACTGCTTCTACTAGATGAACCACTTTCTAATCTGGATGCCAAGTTGAGAGAAACCATGCGTTTTGAAATCAAAGATATCGCCATGCAGATGAAAATTGGTGTTGTTTATGTCACTCATGACCAGACTGAAGCAATGGCAATGAGCGACCGTATCTTCCTCATCAACAACGGTGTCGTCCAACAGAGTGGTACTCCAGAAGAAATCTATAACCGTCCAGTCAATCAGTTCGTTGCTGACTTCCTTGGTAAAGTACAGTTCTTCAAAGGTACAGCTGAAAATGGAGAAGTCAATCTGACAAAGTGGCACTGCAAACTGGATTATCCAGAAATGACATACAGTGGTGCTGTTGAAGTGGCTATCCGCCCAGAGAATATCTCTCTTTCACGACATGACCATGGTTATAATGGTGTAATCGAGAAGAAGTACTATTTAGGAGATACCACTGATCTGCGTATTAGAGTCGGCGAAGACCTTGTTCGTGTCATTGAAGATGGTTTCACTTATAATCGTTACGATATTGGTGACAGTGTCCATATGAAGATTCATGACTTTATCGTCTTTGAAGACGCTGGTGATACTGATGACCAGTTGAGAATCCGCACATGATGAACGATCAACTTAAAGCTGTCATGATTGCCATGATCAAACATGACGCTCACTCACCTAAACGTATCCAACATTTCATGAAGGTTCACGAAATTGCATCCCTCATAGGACAAATGGAAGGACTCGATGATGAGACACAATTCATCTTAGAAACAGCAGCCATTGTCCATGATATCGGTATCAAGATTGCCGATGAAAAATATGGTGCTCACCCTGGCCCTAAACAGGAGCAAGAAGGCATGGTCCTCGTTAAACCTCTTCTAGAAGAAGTCGGTGGTTATACACCAGCGCAAATTGAGCGAATCACTTATTTAGTTGGTCACCACCATACCTATACAAATGTCACAGGTATCGACTATCGCATTCTTCTTGAAGCTGATTTACTCGTCAATCTCTATGAAAGTGAAGTACGTTACAAGAAAATCCTAAAAGCAGAAAACAAGATTTTCCAGACACCTTCAGGTATCTGGTTACTCGAACAAATGTTTAATTACGATTAATATTAAAGGCAGGAGTCACACGATTCCTGCCTATTATTTTTTGTATCCAATAAACCGTTGGAAGCAAAAAAAGGAGTACTCATTATTCTAGTGAGTACTCCATATTCTCGTTCAATGAAACTAAGAACAGTTTTATGTTGTCATCTATTTAACTTTGAACTTCTTACTCTTCCATACTGAGACATGCTTGCCATCGGATGC
>JAGBPZ010000035.1 GCA_017633115.1 Erysipelotrichaceae bacterium
GCAATAGTGTCATGTAAATAAAAATACAGTCTTAAATCAAGGACTTCGTCCCAGCTTGTCTGTGCTTCAACGAACACCATCAGACGATTCTTGACCAGCAGGCCCAAATCGTTATACATTCCTCTAAGAATATGATTCGTTAAGTTGATACATTTGACATCATCTTCTGTGATCGTTTCTTCAGGATGGAATGTGTTGAACAATTCCATCTGATAACGTTTCTGAGAAAACACCTGTGTAAAAACAGTATCTCTTACATTTTTGTTTAATTCTGCCATAAAAAACTTCTCCTTTTTCTATTCGTTTCCTTGTTTAAAATAGTTGGAAACTTTTTATAGTTGAGATTTGAAACGAATAATTAGAAATATTTTTATGACACCTCTATTATACAATAGTTAGAGTTTTTTAACAAATTTCAAATTAGAATCAACCAAGACAAATGTTAGTGCATTGTCTTGGCTGATTTTGCATACTAACTCACCTTTACATTAATATCTGAAAAAAATATCTGAATTTGTGCTTTTGTTTCTGGATTTATTAAGAGTCCATCATAGACATCTTCACTATTCATGCTTAAAAATAAATCACTGATTGGTATTGGAATGATTTCTTCACCAATTTTACGAGTGATTAAAGCCAAATCAGTATAAATCACCAATAATTCTTTATCATCATCAACTTTTGATTTGAATGAAATCCATTTATTATCACCCTTATTAAAGCGAGTCACTATATAGACAATGCTGTCATCATTTAATGCTTCTTCAAGAACACGCGTAAATGAAGGAGCATTTTTTTCTGTATTTAACATAATCAGTGCCTGAGTTAATTGATTGAGTAAAATTGATTTCTCTTCTTTAAAACAAGCAATGAAATCATCAAAAACATGACGTGCTTCATCATCGAAATATAAAGTAAAAAGATAGGAAATATCATTATCACTTTCAATATTGATGGATAATAGTTCAACTAATAACATGCGCAGAATGTATGAGTCTGTCTCAATGATTTCATTTAAAGTTTGATCATAATAATCATAATATTGTATGACTTCAAGGAATAATCGTTTCCAAGATCTTGTGTATTCATTATCATTTACTAACATGTTTTCGATAATGTCTTGAAATACTGACGGACTTTCTAAACGATCGACGGCTTCAAGTATTCTGATCCAACAAAGGACAACTTGCTTCAGATTATCGTCTATTAAACCATCATATATAGGATGTTCTTCAAATGTAAAATCTTTTGTTTGATACAGAGGCATTGATGCTAATACTACAGTTTCATCAAAAGTAAGCTCATAACGCTCTAAATGTTCAACTGCTTGAATCTTTTTGTTTTCACAATAAGCATTCATCACTTCAAGCATCATGTGGTTAAGTGGTGATAAATGCATTTCATGGTTCATCATTTCAATAAGATAAGTCGTAAACATAACTGTCTCCCTAACTGATGAACAACTTCATTTGACATGCATATTATAGCACAATAAGTATTTTATGTCACTGCTTGCACGATAAAAAGTTGCATATTTCTCGTTATTATGCAACTTATTAACTTATAAAAAAAGTACCACTGTAAACAGTGATACTTAGTAGTAATTAATAACGACATTTATCATATCTTGTGTGTAAAGTCTGGCAGCCTCTTTAAATTCTTCTGGCAAAGATTTTGTAAATGGCGTGATATGACAACAGTATTGTTCCCTCATTAAAGGTAATCTATGATTAGTACAATTAGTTATAGCTTCATCCATCAGTTTATTTGACAAATTATAGAGAGAGAACAATGCAACATTACGAACATTGTCGGGCTTAAGATCATTAATGAACTTAAGTACTTCTTTTTTCTTACCAATAATTGTTGCATCAAATCCAAGAAGTAGCAAATCTACAACTTGTTGATGATTGAATTCGCCACTATCGAAAACATTAGTGTGAGCAGCATCAGCAATCGATTGTGCCAGATCATAAACGGTTTTACTTCGCCCAATACACACTACAGCGATATTCATACAATCATTGCTCCTTTCTCACAAGATTTTGGCTATTAAAATTATGTCATAATAATGTGACTTGAATATTAATTAATGTAATAATCGCGTTGACTTTTTCGTAATTTGGCTTGAAGTAATATATAACTAACAATAAATCCACCAACGAATCCTGATACATGTGCTGACAAGGAAATTGATGGCACTAAAAATGAAATCACAACCATCATTAATAAGTTAGGAAGCAGACTTTCAAATATTCGTCCAAAAACATCCTGATATAAATAAGCGTAGGCAGCTAATGCACCAATGACACCAAAGATAATACCGCTGGCACCACCGGCAATCACATTAGCTTCAAATCCAGGTTTAATTAAATAGATTGCCAAAGGAATACATGTCGTTGAAAGTGCTGAAACAATAATCATTATCAGATAATTAACTCTACCCATCACACGTTCCATAAAACAACCAAGTCCATGAAGTGAATACATATTAACTACAATATGCATAATGCCAAAATGGATAAAGTTGGCTGTGATCAATCGATAATACTCGTGATATTCCCAAACTAAAATCGGATTATAACCTCCCATTTTAATTCCGTCACTAACACTCATTGTCAGACCATATTTTATAGTTGTAAAGCAATACACAACAACACACAATGCCATTAAACCATATGTGACTGGATATTTATCAAAATCATTATTCATAACTAATCCTCAATGAACTCATAAATTGACATCTGATCAATCACAGGTTCATCAACTGTTTCAATAATTTTATTTTTCTCAACAATTTCATCAATACTCATAAGGGATTGCAAATCATTTTCACTTACAGGAATAGCACCCATTTCTATTAGACGTATGTTCCCGTTATGTTTGCCTCTGACATTGATTACAAGTTGTTCAGTCCAGTTAAAATGGAAGTTCTGGATAGATGTAAACCATGTCGCTCCACTATTAATACGTGAAGCAATGACGAACTGATGACTTGAAAGACCACAGATATAGATATTTCTGTCTAAAGCATTAGTGACATTGAAATAAGCATAAGGATCAACTGCAGACAGAATCAGTACTTTTCCTTCTCTGATTTCTTTTTCATAAGTTCGTTTCTTATCAAACAAATGATCAGAAACAAAGAAGATGACCTTCCCCTGATTCTCTAGCATCAGCTTAACACCATAAGCATCAACACCTTTAATACCAGCTGCTACCAATGTACGATTCTCATCACTGACTTTATGAACTGCATGTTTTGTCAGATTCAAATAACGGCTATTTGTCTTTTGCGGTCCAACAATTGAAACATTGTCATTACCTATCAATGACAAGTCACCAACATAATACAGAATCAGAGGTGCACGTTGCTTAAGTTTGAGCAACTGTTTAGGATAGTTATCTTCATATTGAGTTGTTATATTGATGCCTTCATTTTCTAAATTGTGAAGACTGTGAAACATTGCTGTCATGAGCGTATTGCGATTGATGATCTTCTGCGCCACAAATTCCTCGATGCCAATGATTTGCGTCAAGACCTCTTCACCCATACCAAACAGGCGGCTGACTTCACTCATTGATGATAAGTTCAATTTATTAGTGACTTCATTCCATTCCTCAATAGTGAGTTCTGGATATGGTGAAGGAATTAAATCGCTGCAATACAAAATAACAGCAAAGCTGTCAAGTGTTAAATTGATTTTCATGAGCTATCTCCTTATGAGCATTATAACATAATATTGTCTTCAGAGAAATCAGAACTCTTGTTTTCCTCATCCTATAAAAGCAAGAAAAAAGATCACCACCGAAGTGATGATCTTAGAGGTTAAGTTAATTTAACTCTTATTTTTTAGCTTTAACAGCAGCCTGAGCAGCAGCTAATCTTGCTAATGGTACACGGAATGGTGAGCAAGATACATAAGTTAAACCAACGTTATGGCAGAATTCAACAGTCTTAGGATCGCCACCATGTTCACCACAGATACCAAGTTTGATGTCTGGACGAGTAGCTTTACCTTTTTCAACTGCAATCTTAACTAACTGGCCAACACCGTCAACGTCGATTGTAGCAAATGGATCATGTTCATAGATGTTGTTTGAATAGTAGTCTGTTAAGAACTTACCAGCATCATCTCTTGAGAAACCAAATGTCATCTGAGTTAAGTCGTTTGTACCGAATGAGAAGAATTCAGCTTCTTCAGCAATCTTGTCAGCAGTTAATGCAGCTCTTGGGATTTCGATCATTGTACCAACTTTGTAGTCCATATCTAATCCGCTTGCAGCGATGATTTCGTCAGCAACTGCAACTACAGTCTTCTTAACGAATGCTAATTCTTTAACTTCACCAACTAATGGGATCATGATTTCAGGAGTGATCATAGTGCCAGTTTCCTTAGAAACGTTGATTGCAGCTTCGATAACAGCTCTTGTCTGCATAGCAGCGATTTCAGGATAAGTAACAGCAAGACGGCATCCTCTGTGACCCATCATAGGGTTGAATTCTTTTAATGAATCAACACGTTCTTTTAATGCTTCGAAAGTCATACCTAAGCTTTCAGCTAATGGAGCGATTTCTTCATCAGTGTGAGGTAAGAATTCATGTAATGGTGGATCCAAGAAACGGATTGTTACACCATATTTACCCATAGTTCTGTATAAAGCTTCGAAGTCACTTCTCTGATATGGAAGGATCTTAGATAATGCTTCTTCACGTGCTTCAACAGTTTCAGCAGTGATCATACGACGGAAGTTGAAAATTCTTTCTTCATCGAAGAACATATGTTCTGTACGGCAAAGACCGATACCTTCAGCACCGAATTCACGAGCCTGTTTAGCATCTCTTGGAGTATCAGCATTAGTTCTAACTTTTAATGTTCTAGCTGCATCTGCCCATTCCATGAATGTAGCAAAGTCACCACCGATTTCAGGAGCAACAGTTTTAATCTTTTCAGCAAAGACTTCACCAGTAGAACCGTTTAATGAAATCCAATCGCCTTCAGTTAAGACCTGACCATTTGGTAATGTTAAAGTCTTATCAGCTTCGCTAACTTTTAATACACCACAACCAGATACACAGCAAGTACCCATACCACGAGCAACAACTGCAGCGTGAGAAGTCATACCACCACGTACTGTTAAGATACCATGAGCAAGGTTCATACCTTCGATATCTTCAGGAGAAGTTTCGTTACGTACTAAGATCATATCCTGTACACCATTTTCAGAAGCTTCCATAACGTCTTCAGCTGTGAAGTAAACCATACCAGTAGCAGCACCTGGAGATGCAGCTAAACCAGTAGCAACAGCTTTAGCAGCTTTGTAAGCAGCGTCATCAAAGTTTGGATGTAATAACTGGTCTAAAGCTTTAGGATCAACCATTAATAAAGCCTGATCTTTATCGATCATACCTTCATCAACCATTTCAACAGCGATTCTTAAAGCAGCCTGAGCAGTTCTCTTACCGTTACGAGTCTGAAGCATGAATAATTTACCATCTTCAATTGTGAATTCCATATCCTGCATATCTTTGTAATGTTCTTCTAAGATATCACAGATTTTCTGGAACTGTTCGTAACAATCTGGCATTGTATCAGCTAATGTAGCGATAGGGTTAGGTGTTCTGATACCAGCAACAACGTCTTCACCCTGAGCGTTCATTAAGTATTCACCATATAATACGTTTTCACCAGTTGCTGGGTTACGAGTGAAGGCAACACCAGTACCTGACATATCTGAACGGTTACCATAAACCATCTGCTGTACGTTTACAGCTGTACCCCAAGAACCAGGGATATCATTTAAACGACGGTAAGTGATAGCACGGTCATTGTTCCAAGAACCGAATACTGCACCAACTGCGCCAAGTAACTGTTCGATTGGATCCTGTGGGAAACCAGCTGGATCTAATTTAGCGAATTCTTTCTTATATACTTCAACAACTTCTTTTAAATCTTCAGCTGTTAAGTCAGTATCGAATTCATAACCTTTAGCTTCTTTGATTGCATCAAACTGATGTTCGAAAGCAGATTTTGGGAAACCTCTAACAACGTCAGCATACATCTGAATGAAACGACGATAGCTGTCATAAACAAAGCGTTCATTCTTAGTGTCAGCTGCGAACTGTTTTGCAACTGCATCGCTTAAACCTAAGTTTAATACTGTATCCATCATACCTGGCATAGATTCTCTAGCACCAGAACGTACAGATACTAATAATGGGTTGTTAGGATCACCAAAGTTTCTACCAGTGATTTCTTCGAGTTCCTTTAATTTACCTAAGATTTCAGCTTTTAATTCATCAGAAATTTTTGCACCATCTTCATAATATTTTGTACAAGCTTCTGTAGATACTGTGAAACCCTGAGGTACAGGTAAACCGATACCTGTCATTTCTGCTAAGTTAGCACCTTTACCACCAAGTAATTCTTTTTTCTTGTTTAAAGGCATATCCAGAGCAGCACCTTCTTTAAAAAGGTATACGAATTTCTCCATAACTTAATTTTTTCCTCCTTAATATTAACTGCAAGCATTATACTACATTATAAGTTTATCTAGCAACTGTTTTTTATGATTTTAAAAAGAACACGGAACGTGTTCTTTCAGAAGAAAAATAATTTGTTTTTTAAAAAAATATCTTGTATTAATGAATCTTTTTTAGTTTTCAAGACCGTTTGTATTTTCTTATTTCACAAGCGAAAGTCGCGAAATTAGATACGGTCTTACCTGTGAAATAAAGTAAAGCGATCCAGTAATAAGAATGACGTGATCTTTTGTAAGCGCTTCATCAATTGCGTGGTGCCAGTCTGGATCAATTTCAACGTCAAAGTCTTCAGCGAGAAGCTCGGCAGTCTGGGCGCGATAATGAGAAAATTGTGTGACTGTCACATGAGATGATAGCGAACACAAAATCTCCATCATATGATGAGTATCCTTATCTCTTAGTGCAGAAAAGATGATATGCGGTTCATGAAAATGCTTAGCTGACTCATAAAAAGCTGTCATCCCTTCTTTGTTGTGGGCACCATCGATATAGATTAATGGCTTATCGGAAATCTTTTCAAAACGTCCTGCCCAAAAAGCATGTGCTAAACCATCAATCAGGTTATCATCACGCCAATTAAAGTAAGGGCGGATATATTCAAGGATATTGATAGCCAAAGCACTATTGTCGACTTGATAAACTGCCAAGGTATTGAGATGAATATGATAGCCATGATAATCATAATCAATACCATCATTTACTTCATAACTTTGTGGATGATCAATCACAAACAACTGACTATGATGTTTTTCCGTTTCTTTTTTAAAGACATCAAGACAAACCTCTCTCGTCTCGCCCGTCATATAATCGACACCCTCTTTTATGATACCAGCTTTGTTTTCAGCAATTGATTCATAAGTGTCACCTAGATAGTCTATATGATCCAATCCTATATTCGTATTGACTGCTAAAAGTGGCTTGATGATATTAGTAGCATCAAGTGTGCCCCCTAGTCCAACTTCAAACAAAGCTATATCAACATGATTCATCAGAAAATGAATGACACAGATAAACATCTCTATTTCAAATAATGACAATTCATGAGCGACCCAGATGTCCATAAAATGATTGCTTATGGCAACTAATAGTTCCTCACTGATTGGTATATCATTGACCTTTATAATATCAGTACGTCTAACCAGTGCAGGAGAGGTAAAGCAACCAACTTTGTAACCAGCTTCCATTAAAACTTGCTTAGTATAATTTGTGGTTGAGCCTTTGCCATTGGTACCACCAATATGAACACATGGTAAGGCAAACTGTATGTCATATAATTCATGCATGAAAGCTTTGAAATGATCAAGAGAGTAAACACGTGATTTCTGGGCATTGATGAATGCATAGACTTCCTCATATGTATTAAAATGAGATTCATCATCAACAAGCAGAAACTGACTGATTGCCTTTGATAAATCAGCTTCAGTCTTTGAATCCACTGCATTAAGATAAGTTATTGTCTTAAAGTCAGCAGTATTGACTATACCTTTAATACCGTCTTCTACTGCCACCAAAGTCAACCCTTTCAAAACCACATTTTGATTTTCTAAAAAGGCTCTTACCTGCTCTTGATTACTATAGGTCATCGTTACAATCTTCATAAATGACTCCTTGAAAAAAAGGGATTTAAAAATCCCTCATTATAGTTTTTCAAAACGTTCAATGTCTAA
This sequence comes from Erysipelotrichaceae bacterium, assembly GCA_017633115.1. Classification (GTDB taxonomy): domain Bacteria; phylum Bacillota_I; class Bacilli_A; order Erysipelotrichales; family Coprobacillaceae; genus RGIG9341. The sequence continues at coordinate 8,212 of JAGBPZ010000035.1, forward strand.
GACAAATATTGTTGCTCCACCTACGAGAACATCAACCATGATTGGTGTAAAAGCTTCTCCCATTTGTGATGAAGATACAGTTGGTTCTTTGATCACACGCTTATTAGCATGCTTCTTTATAACTTCAATAACAGTATTAACCTTGTCATCATTTGTACCAATCAAAAATGTAGTATTGCCTTTTTTCAGGAAACCACCTGTTGATGACATTCTAGTGACAAAGAAGCCACTGTCAATCAAAGCATCCTGTACACGGTTGGCATCATCGTTATTAACTATTGACATAATTAATTTCATAATTTATCACTTCCTTGTGAATAATCATAACATGTTTTCAGTAATTGTAAACAAATAAATGGGGAAAGAAAAAAGGAAGAAGTCTACACTTCTTCCTGTCTTCAAACTTTGGGGAAAGGGAAATTATGAATAGTTATTATTATCTTTTGATAATTATACTATAAAGCAGATTTATGAACGTCTTGTGAACAAATGTAACATTTTCTATGTTTTTAAAAAATTATTGATTATAATTAACTTTGGTGATTCTATGACATGGCAAAATCAACTTATAATATGGTATCAAAATAATAAAAGACACCTTCCTTTTAGAGAGACTAATGATCCTTATAAAATATGGGTCAGTGAAATCATGCTTCAGCAGACAACAGTAACAGCCGTTGTTGATTACTATAAGCGTTTTATTGAACGTTTCCCTGATGTTGAAACATTGGCTGAAGCTGAGCTTCAGGAAGTGTACAAATATTGGGAAGGACTAGGCTACTATCGTCGTGCTAAAAACCTTCATCTCAGCGCCAAACAAATCGTTACAAATGGTCAATTTCCTGACACTTATGAAGATTTGTTGACATTGACAGGTGTTGGACCTTATACAGCTGCTGCAATCATGGCTTTTGCCTATCATCAAAGCTATGGAGCCGTTGATGGCAATGTCTTACGTGTCATTGCACGTCTTAAAGCCATTAAATCGAATATCATGGATCATGTGACCGTCAAACACATCACATCGATTGTTAATGAAGATATAAGTGGCTATGATCCTTCTGCTTTTAATCAAGGTTTAATGGATTTTGCCAATGCGATCTGTACACCGCGAAATCCTAAATGTGATGAATGTCCAATCCGTGAATCATGCACGGCATATCAGCAACATTTAGAAAACGTACTACCAATACGCATAAAAAAAGTCAAGCGAACCGAAAGCAGTTTTATCACTGGTATCATCACCTATGAAGACTCATTAATGTTAGTGCAAAACAGTGCTGGTCTGTTGGAAAATCTATATGGATTAATTCAGTTCGAAGTCGATAGTCCTTATAGCTTTATTGAACAATTCAAAGAAGCTTATGGTGTTGATCTCATCATTGATTGCTTTCTTGATGATTATAAGCATGTTTTTACACATAAAACATGGTATATGCATGCTTATCACTTTATTGTCAATACTCCGGATCATTTACCATTATATAGCCGTGAAGACATAAAAAAGCTGCCGATACCGACAGCTCATCTTAAAATCATTAAAAATCATTATTGACGCTCATCAGCGTCATTTTTTTGTGTTTCATCATAACGGGCGATAATACGAGCAACAACTGGATGACGCACAACGTCCATAGCACTCAGATAAATAAAATGAATACCTTTCACACCTTTAAGAATTGCTTCCGCATGACGCAGACCACTTGTGACATTACGTGGCAGGTCAATCTGTGAAATATCACCAGTGATAATCATTTTTGATTGGAACCCTAATCGTGTTAAGAACATCTTCATCTGATTAATTGTTGTATTTTGTGCTTCATCAAGAATGACATAGGCATCATCAAGTGTGCGTCCACGCATATAAGCAAGTGGTGCAATTTCAATAATACCTTTCTCAATCAAACGTTCAGTCTGTTCCTGTCCTAGCATATCATACAAGGCATCATATAAAGGACGTAAATAAGGATCGACCTTTTCTTTTAGATCGCCTGGCAAGAAACCAAGACTTTCTCCTGCTTCAACAGCTGGTCTTGTCAAAACTATCTTTTTGACTTCATGGTTTTTCAAAGCCTGTACTGCAAATACAACAGCCAGGTAAGTTTTACCAGTACCCGCAGGACCAATCGCAAAGACAACATCATGGTCTTTTAAAGCATAATAGTAGTCACGCTGACCAATTGTTTTTGGTGAAATCAGCTTGCCACTGTTTGTACGGGCAATACGAATGTCATACAACTGATCAATCGCATTGATCTGTTTGGATTGAGCTGCTTTGATGGCATACAAAACATCCTGTGTTGAAATTTTGACACGACGTTTTGCCATTGATAAAAGATGTTCAATTACCCCAGCAACCTGCTGATCATCTTGTGACAGATGAAGTTCATCACCACGAAGACTCATTGATACATTGAACGCCTCTTCAATCAATTCCAGGTTTTCTTCTTTTAATCCAGTGACATTTTGTATTTCTTCTAGTGTATAATCGCTTAGTTTAATGATTTTCATAATAGTCCTTACCTTATACTAAAAAAAGAGTCACATGACTCTTTATCGACGTTTTATTTTCTACGTCTCTTCTGGTTCTTTCTTGCTGCTTCAGATTTTAATTTTCTTTTTAAACCAGGTTTGACATAGAATTCTCTCTTACGAGCTTCCGCAAGGGTACCTGTTCTAGAAACCTGTCTCTTAAAACGACGTAATGCATCATCAAGAGATTCGTTTTCTCTAACGACAGTCTTGGCCATGAACTTTTTCCCCCCTTTTCCCATAAGACATTAAACATTATACATAGATTAAATTCTAATTGCAATACCTTTTTATCAATTTTCTATTCACATAAACTAAGACAATTTGTGTCATTAGTCTTCCTGAATCAATGCAATTCCTGCACTTGCTCCAATACGTGTAGCTCCAGCATCGATCAGCGCCAACATTTCTTCACGTGTGTGAATACCGCCGCTTGCTTTAACTTCGCAAGCATCTCCTACTGTATCTTTCATCAGTTTGACATCGTGTACAGTAGCACCACCAGTTGAGAAACCTGTTGATGTTTTCACAAAGTCAGCACCAGCTTTAACACTGAGTTTGCAGGCACGAACTTTTTCTTCATCTGTTAACAGGCATGTTTCAATAATGACTTTAAGCGTCTCATTCTTGGCAGCTTCTTTAACTGCCTTGATATCTTCATAGACCGCTTCATCATGCTGTGCTTTGACTTCGCCAACATTGATGACCATATCAACTTCAGTCGCACCATCAAGGATTGCCTGCTTAGCTTCAAACGCTTTAGAAGCAGTGCTTGTCGCACCTAATGGAAAACCTATAACTGTACATACGTTAACGTCAGTATCTTTGAGTAATTCTGCACAATAACTAACCCAGTATGGATTCACACATACAGAAGCAAAATGATATGTTTTTGCTTCGTCACAAAGCTTAGCGATATCATTTTGAGTCGCATTCTGCTTGAGATTGGTATGATCGATATAACGACTAAAACTCATAATTAGATCCTCCTTCAAATACTTCTTTAATTGCCTTCTTGGCAATAAATTTATCTCCTGGATAAGGCTCATTTGTATCAATAGCACGCATGAATTGTTCTTCACCTTTTCCTAACAAGAGAATAATGTCATCTTTGCAAGCAAGTTCGATAGCCTGATATATGGCTACACGACGGTCAATGATGATAATTGATTGTGGGCGTTTGATGTATTCCTGAATCTCTTCACAGATAGCTTCAACATCATCATCACGAGCATCCTGTGCTGTCAGAATGACTAAGTCACAATATTCATCTACAAGACGTCCTAGTTTTTCGCGCAAGCCAAATTGACGTTTTCCTGGTGCACCAAACACAGCAATAATACGTCCCCTGCCTTTAACTTCATTGGCAAACTTTAAAACGTCCTCATAGTTGCTAGAGTAAGTACTGTTATCAATCACAACATGGAATGGCTGATTTGTATAAAGCAATTCCATACGTCCATCGATTGGATGAATATATTGAATACATTCAATCAACTGTTCATGAGGCATATCTAATGTCAACAAGATACAAACAACTGCCATAAAGTTAGAGATATTGAAACGACCCAATAAAGGAATCGAGACATGCATCATACGATCACCAATGATCAAGTCAAATTCACTATGGTCAATATACAATTGAATATGACGCGCCATAACATCTGCCTGGTGATCAATACCATAAGTAATTGTCGTTGCTCTGAAATGTCGTTGTTCATAGATAAAGTTGAAACGTGTCTCATCAGCATTGATGATGGCAAAGGCATTATCATCAAGGAGTTCAAACAGCTTCATATAAGCACTCATCAAGTTGTCCTGAGTCCCATGAATTTCCAGATTTTCATTGCTGATGTTAGTTAACACACCAACACTGAAGTGAATACCATCAACACGTTTAAGTGTCAAGCCATAACTTGAGACTTCTAATGCAACCCCTTTAACATCTTCTTTGACCATATTAGCCATGTGACGATGAAGAAAAATCGTATTAGGTGTTGTGAAATTCGTTTTGATCTGATGTTCTCCATAAACTGTTGTATTGGTACCAATATAGCCCATTTTTAAATAGTGCTGCATAATATCAACAAACAATCTTGTAACAACTGTCTTACCACTTGATCCAGTAACGCCCACAGTTGTCAATTTGTACGACGGATGATCAAAGAAGATATCAGCAACACGATTTAACTCATCTAAAACGTTAGGTACTTCAATATAGATGATACCCTTATAACGACGACGTAATGGTTTTGAATGAACAATGACTTTAGCTCCCTGGAAGACAGCGTCTTCTGCATACTTATGACCATCAGTTGTAAAGCCATCAATACAGAAGAAAATCGAGTCATCTGTTACATAACGTGAATCAGAATAAATATCTTCAATTTTAATGTCACTATCAATATCAAATAATTCATTCACACGTTTCATGCAATCACCCCAATCAAGTCATATCCATCATGATCAACTATATGCACATTAATTAATGAATTAGACTGTATTGATTCATCTTTAACTTTGATTTTCAAATAATTTGATGCATGGCCTACCCAATAGCCATCCTTATATTCTTCAAATAAGACTTCAATATCTTTATTTAAATAACTTACTGCAAATTCTGTTTTAAGTTCATCAGACAACTTAATCAAACGACGGACACGGTCTTTTTTGATATTTCCAGGAATCTGATTTTTAAACTTCGCAGCTGGCGTATTCTTTCGTGGCGAATATGGGAAAACATGGAGCTGATTGAAATGATTCTTTTTAATCCAGTTATATGTCACCATAAAGTCTTCTTCAGTTTCACCTGGGAAACCTACAATAACATCTGTTGTGACTGATAAACCAGGAAGTGCTTCTTTTAAAGCATTGAGTTTATCTTCAAATTCAGAAGTTGTATAGTGACGCCCCATGCGTTTAAGAATCTTATCATTACCAGACTGAATTGGAATATGTAAATGGTCGACGATAATATCACTTTCACCAATTAAGCGAATAATATCATCAGTAACCTGTGACATCTCAATTGATGAAATACGTAATCGTTTTAAGCCATCAACTTTGACAAGATCACATAATAAATCATAAAAACTATAATCTTCTAAATCTTCACCATAACCAGCCGTATGGATACCAGTCAGTACTATTTCTACATAGCCCTGAGCCACAAGTTTTCGTGCCTGCTCAATGACATCTTCATGTGGACGTGAACGCATACGACCACGAGCATAAGGGATAATGCAGTAAGTGCAAAAATTATTACAGCCATCCTGAATTTTCATAAACGCACGGGTTTTGGCTTCAAATGACTGGATCGGCAAATCTTCATAGCGGTCAAGTCTCATGACAGATGATACATCAACGATTTGTTCATGCGTCTGATTAAACTGCTCGACATAATTATAGATCTGATCACGGTGTTGGGTCCCAATGACAATATCAACTCCATCAATGGCAGACACTTCATCTCCAGCGACCTGTGCATAGCAACCAACAACACAAACTGTTGCTTCTGGATTATGTCTTCTGGCTTTTCTAATCATTTGTCGCGACTTGGAATCTCCTGTATTCGTGACAGTACAGGTATTGATGACATAAACATCTGCGACATCATCGAAGTCAACGTTTAAATAGCCATGCTTTGTAAACAATTCGAGCATGGCTTCTGATTCATAACTGTTGACTTTACATCCGAGTGTGTGAAATGCAACTTTTGGCATTTTACCTCTCCTTTTCAAGTTCCATAACTAAGCGGTCATAGCTTTTTTCTGTAATAAAATGAAGTGAATACATAAGTGTAATAGCATCAAAATACTGACCGTGTTCAAATAATGGCATGATGATACGAGCATCTTCAGAAGTCGTACGATTACCTTTACCATCTGCAAGCGTAACAATATTCACAAGATCAAATGTTTCCTGATCAAAGATCATAACCAGTTGCATTTCATCGTAGTAATAGTCCATATGATCATCATCTTCATAAACTTTCACCAGGCATGAGAAAGCAGAATCATAGACTATTGGCCCATAACGGTCATATGGTGATTGTGGATTTAAATCTGATAAACGCATATATTCACGGTGCTGTTTCAATCGTGTCAATTGATAGTCAGTACGGAAATATTCATTCATGAATGGTTCATAAATTGGCATATATATAGTAATACCGGACTCTTCATCAACAAACTGTGGCAACCCTTCTAATACTTCTTCAAGATCAATATTAAACATATCGCGCTTTTCAGCATACGTTAAATAGTCAGCAACATCAGAATGATTGTAGCAGAATAATGAATAGGTATCATCTATGATACGTTTATTTTTAAAAGCTGTAAGAATGATTTCTAAACCAAAAATATCAATTTCATTTCTTAGATGCAGTGTTAAGCCATTAGCTTCAAAAATGGCATGATTGTTGGCGATTGTCTGGTAAAGCTCAGTTTTCGCAATATTGATACGTTTGATTTCTTTATTTAGTACGTCAATAAAACCCATTATTTCACCAACTCTCTTTCATATCCAATTACACTCAATAAATAAATCGGTGCTGTTTCACTTCTTAAAATACGTTTTCCTAATGAACAAGCTTTAAAGCCCATCGCTGTCATAGCAGTGATTTCATCTTCATCAAAGCCACCTTCTGGTCCAGTAACAATTGTGATGCTTGCTGGCTTTAGCTTTAAGGTATCATGCAAAACATGAGGTGCATTATTTTGTGATAATTCTTCATAAGCGACAATATTAGCTTCTGAACAATAAGCTGATAATTCTTTAATTGTGACAAGTTCAGTCAGCTCTGGCAGATAAGTACGTCCACACTGCTCAGCTGC
>JAGBPZ010000160.1 GCA_017633115.1 Erysipelotrichaceae bacterium
CAACTTCCTCTTGATCGACCTTAATTAAATCTTTATTTTCATCAACTTGTTGTTTTGCAGATTTTATGATTTGACCATTGAGTGTTACTACGCCACTTTTCAAGAGCTTCTTAACATCACTACGTGTCCCATAGCCAGCATGTGCTAATAGTTTATCAATTCTCATAATTTATCTTCATAATATATTCAAAGCGGTTTTTATCTTCGCTTGTGTTGAAATAACTCAATAGAACAATCAAATCAGACTTTTTCGTAACTGTTCCTGATAGTCCGATACCTTTATAAAAACCATTATCCTTATCTAATAATCCCTGGACTAATGAATAACTCATATCATCGAAAATACCTAGTGTAGGATGATATTTATCAATTGAAAAAGGTGAATAGCTAACCAGGATAATGTGGTACATATCGATTTTCGATTCATCTAAAATCAGACTATAGTCGTAATGATCACCGTTTTTGACAAATGTTAAATCTATATTGAAATCCTTATGATAATCATAATAATCGTTTGTCTTTTCGGTAACTTTATTAATGTATTGTTCGTAAATTACCAATTGTTCGTCGGTTGCATCAGTATAATTTCCATTTTTCGATTGGCAACCCGTAATAATCAGAAATAACGCTAATAGTAAACCTGTAAAACGTTTCATTTACATCACCGACATTATTATATCATGTAAAAAGAAAAAGACCATCCTAAAATGGTCCCTTTCAATAAACTATTGATTGATTTCAACTATAAACTGGGCATCAAACTTTTCGCCTTGTTTTAATGTAACGATACTTTCTTTTTCTTTGAATTCTCCATCAAAATCAACCCAGTCAATATGTCCAACCCAAGGTTCGATTGCAAGTAAGCCACCAACATGCTTGCTTGTCCATAAACCAACATGGTCAAAGTTCTTCATATGGAAGACTAATGATTTATTATGAAGAATAGATTTAATTGCAACCCATTCAGATTCAAAGTCTTTAACAACGATAGCGTTATGATCAAACATTGCCTGACGAACGAAGAAACGACGTTCACCTTCAAATAATGACTGTGTTTCATGAGACATACCTGCTCTTGAGTCATTGATCATTTTTCTCTGTTTGTATTCAGGTTTTTCAAATTCTACATAATATGCATTGACATCTTCGCCTTCTACAAATGGGCATGCAAATGCAGGATGACCACCAATCTGGAAATAGATTTCCTCATCAGCACCATTGTTTTCAACACGCAAGTCAGCTACAAGCTTATTACCATCTAATGAATAAGTGATAAATACATCAAAATCAAATGGATACATTTCTTTAGTTGCTTCACTTTGACTCATATGGAAGACAACATGATTGTCATCGGCTTCATCAATTGCATAGTCAGTATTACGTGAGAAACCATGCTGATTCATTTTATAAGTTTTACCATTTATACGGCATTGACCATCTTTCAATGCACCAACAATTGGGAACAAGATTGGCGCACTGTGTGCCCAAAGACAAGGATCCTGTTTCCACATGTAGTTAATGCCATCCTGAAGTCCGATGATTTTACTGATTTCAGCGCCCTTAGGTTCTAATTCAACCTGTAATACATCATTTTTAATTGTTACCATACTCTACTCTCCTCCTATTTTACGACTCCTTCAACAATAACAGTATCTATATCGATGTTGTCATTGAAAATGACAATATCAGCCTTTTTACCAACAGCAATCTCACCTATATCTTCAAAGTGTTGACTCTTTGCAGGATTATAAGTTGCCAGACGTACAGCATCGTATAATGGCATGCCGATTTGTTTATAAGCATTGCGAACTGCCTGATTCATTGCACATGTAGATGCTGCAAGATTACCACTTGCAAGTCTGGCCTGTCCGTCCTTAACATAGACATCCTGATTACCGATTATATATTTACCATCAGGAAGTCCGGCACCTTCAAATGAATCAGTAATTAGAATCAATTTTTCATTGCCCTTCATTTTATATAAGATTTTAGCTGCAGGGAAGCTTACATGAATACCATCAAGAATCAATTCAGCATAAACCTCATCATGAAGCATAACCGCACCAACAACGCCAGCATCACGATGATGGAGTGGTGTCATGGCATTATATGTATGTGTGCCTGAAGTGGCTCCTGCTTCAATACCCGCAACAGCTTCATCATAAGTTGAATTTGTATGACCTAAAGATACAACAACTCCCTCTTTAGTAATTTCACGAATAAAGTCACAGGCACCATCTCTTTCAGCAGCTAGAGAAATCTTCTTAATAACATCGCGATATTCACCTGTCATCGCATTATAGTTTTCCATTGTTGGATCGATCATACATTCTTCGGGTTGGGCACCTTTGTACTTCACGGCAAAAAATGGACCTTCATAATGAACCCCAGCAATTTTTGCACCTTCAACTTGATCCTTATACTTGGCGACAGCTGCAACTGCTTTATAGATATCTTCAACAGGCATTGTCATGGTAGTTGCTAAAAATGTTGTAACACCAGTCAAAATATTGCCTTTTGAAATAGCATTTAAGTCTTCAAATGTCGCATACATAACATCACTGCCGCAACGTCCATGGGTATGAACATCGATGAATCCTGGAGCAACATATTGGCCTTTAGCATCGATGATTGTTTCATCTTCAGGAACACGTTCAGAAATTTCTGTAATAATATTATCTTCGAAATATACATTAGCTTTTTGGATATGGTCGACAAAGACAACCTGTCCATTAATTATACATGTTTTCATGTTCGCAACCTCCTTTAATATTATAACACAAATGACTTTCAATAGGATAGTGAGAGCGTCATTTCACTAATGCAAACTAAGGAACAAATTTGTATCTTAAACTCATACATTTATTCTATTATTCTATTAATGAACAAGTTCTACTATAAAACTATGCATTTTCAGATTTTGGTTTACGGCGATGGAACATATACCATCTTACGATATTGATGCCTACTTTATATGGTAATGGTCTTAATGCCTTATCAGCCTCTTTGAGTTTTTCTCTAATATTGATCATTTGTGGACAATGTTTTTCGCATAAACCACATTCAACACACTGAGACGCAAAAGCAGGTTTTTCAGTTAAGCCTACAGTTTGTGCAAACTGGAAGCGTCCTTCACGTTTTGATTCGGTATACATGGTATTGTAACATCTAAAGATACCTGGAATATCAACGCCCTGAGGACACGGCATGCAATAACGACATCCTGTACAACCAACCTTTTCATTTTCAAGAATCGCTTCCTTAATTTGTTGAATGGTTTCTAAATCTTCTTGAGTGAGACATCCTGGTGTCATGGCAGTTGCGGTTTGACAATTATCATTAACCATATCAACAGAATTCATTCCGGATAACACAACAGTGACTTCTTTTTGATTATATAGCCAGGACAGCGCCCATTTAGCAGCAGAATAATGACGTGGACTCTTCTCTACAATACG
>JAGBPZ010000036.1 GCA_017633115.1 Erysipelotrichaceae bacterium
ATTGTCTGAAGGCATGGCGATAATCTTCCTGTTTAAATAATTCTGCACCCCTATAAAGGTGAAGATTATCATAAATAATGTCATCATCAAAAATGTCATTCCACTTACTGTTGAAATATCCGTAGGTTTCCTGATCCTTTAATCTGACATAGAAATTGACAACTTTTTTAGCCTTTCTCATGTTATCAAAGAGCTGCTGCATATGTTCATAGGGAAAATCAACAAGTTCAACAGAATCATAATGATCAACCAAACATATACGAAAAATCTCAGCGAAATCACCCTTACCATAATCAACTATAGTATATGATTCACCATCATATTGGGCTTTTAAGTCAACTGGTATAGCCTCATCTGTGACTAAGAAAGTCAAATTCGAAAACGCAATATGTTTAAGACAATACATGATCAATTCATGATCCATAACGATATGAGTATCCTTAAGATTGATCGTGATTGTATCGATATCATTACTAAGCATTACATCTTCCATAACATTTTTTATATGTTCGACTCTGTATGTATAATCAGGCGTCAGATCATACGCTCTATTACAAATTTCAATAGTTCTTTGACCATCTCGATCAAAAATAAAGTAACTGTCATCATCATAATCGACAGCTATAAAAACATGTTCATGATAGTCCCTGATCATTGCTTGCAGGACATTAAAAACTGGAAAGACATCACCATTAAAAGTATCTTGATAAAAGATTTTGATGGCATTTTTTAAATTTTCAATTTTGTTTAACATATTTACCTCAAATAAAAAAGTATGGTCTCCCATACTTTATCATTATCTTGCTACATTCGCAAGGAATGCTTTGGTACGTTCATTCTGTGGATTATCAATCACTTCTTCTGGCGTACCATATTCTGCGATGACACCCTGATCCATGAAAATGACTTTATCAGATACATTACGAGCAAAGTCGATTTCATGTGTGACAATAGCCATCGTCATATGCTGATCGGCGAGTTGACGTAAAACGCGCAGAACTTCAAAAGTAAGCTCTGGATCGAGCGCAGATGTTGGTTCATCAAAGAACAGAATTCTAGGTTTCATTGCCAATGCACGAGCAATAGCGACACGCTGCTGCTGACCACCAGAAAGCTGTGAAGGATAATTATCCATACGGTCTTCAAGACCCATACGGCATAATAAGTCTTTACCTTCTGCATCAATGACTTCATCAATATTAGCTTTGTATTTTTCATAATCTTCACGTTCTTTAGCATGTAATTTTACAGCTAAAGTGACATTTTCAAGGGCTGTATATTGAGGAAAGAGATTGAATGACTGAAAGACCATTCCAAAGTTTAAACGTTTTTCTCTTAGTTCGCTTTCTTTTGTAGTCGAAGGATCTTTAGCATCAAAGATGACATCATCATTAATACGGATGACACCTTCATCTGCCATATGCAAGAACACAAGACATCTTAATAATGTGGTTTTACCACTACCTGAAGAACCAATAATCGATAAGACTTCACCTTTTTCTAATGAAAAGCTGATATCTTTGAGGACTTCAGTCTTGCCAAAGCTTTTTCTTATATGTTCAACTTCCAAAAATGACATATCTGAATCCCTCCTTATTTGATATATTCAAGTTTTGCTTCCAGATGTGAGAAAGCAATTGTGAGTAAACCATTCGCAATCAGGTAATAAAAAGCCGTAAAGAATAGTGGCCAAATGGCACCACTGATACCCTGAGAACCTTTCATAAATGCCTGACCAGCCCAAATGATTTCCTGTAAAGCAATAATACGTGCAAGTGATGTATCTTTGACTAATGTAATGATTTCATTACTCATTGGTGGAACAATACGTTTAACCATCTGTAATAAAGTGATATGAGTAAAGATCTGCATCTTGGTCATACCAAGAACCATACCTGCTTCTCGTTGACCTTCTGGCACCCCTTGAATGCCGCCACGATAGATTTCGGAAAAATAACAGGCATAATTGAGAATGAATGATAATGATGCTGCCGCAAAACGTCCTGCTTCACTACCACCCCATATATTGTGATGAAGCACGAGTCCTGGGAAGTAAAAGATAATCAGTAACTGAATCATAAGTGGTGTACCACGAATAATCCATACTAATAATTTAAAGAAATAGCTTAATGGCTTAAAGTGTGACATCGATCCAAAAGCAATCAATAATCCTAATGGAATAGCCCCAAGTAATGTCACTACAAAGAGTTTTAACGTTTGCAGGAAGCCGATATTCAATGAATGAATGACGACTGGAAATTGTTGCATGATAAGATCCATAGAGTAACCCCCTGTCTAAAAATAAATAAAGGGAGCTTAGTCGCTCCCTATAAAAATTACTGCTCGATTAAAGAAGCTTGTACGCCATATTTCTTGGCGATTTTCAACATTGTACCGTCTTTGTAAGTTTCAGCAAAGAATGTATTTAATTCATCAACTAAGTCAGAACCTTTACGGAAACCTACACCATATTCTTCGTTGTTTAAGTTTGCAACGTCAGTTAAATCTGCATAGCTTGTACCTTCACCAATCATTGCAGCAGCCATTAATAAGTCAATCACTGCAGCATCACTTGTGCCTGATTCAACTTCCATTAATGCTGAAGCCTGGTCTTTAACTTCTTTGTAAGTAAATCCGAAGTCAGCACATGCAGCTGCACCAGCAGAACCAGATTCAACTGCAAATGTGATGTCTTTAAACATAGTTTTAACATCGGCATCGATACCATACTTGTCAGCATCTTTTGCTTTAACGACAACTGTCTGAGCGTTATTGCAGTATGGATTAGATGTTGCCATAGATGATTTAACTTCATCAGTTAAAGTCATACCATTCCATACACAGTCAATATTCTTAGCATCCAGGTCAAGAGTTTTGTTGTCCCAGTCGATTTCTACGAATTCTACTTCAACACCAAGTTTTTTCGCAAAAGCTTTTGCCATGTCTGCATCAAAACCAACCCAGTTACCTTTAGAATCTTTATAATCCATAGGTTCAAAATCAGTAATACCAACTAATAATTTACCTTTTTCTTTAACATAATCTAAATCAGCAACACTTTCATTGCTTGAGCCACAGGCAGCTAAAGAAAGCATCATAAGTAATGATAATACTAACGTGAATAATTTCTTCATTGTTACCCCTCCATTTATATAACCACTATAGCAATTAATGAGATAAGCGTCAATTAAATTTTGTATACAATTATACAGATATCAATTATTTCTTATCGATTTTCCTAAAACGGAACACTCTTTTTAGTTATTTTATAAATAAATGCACATTAGAAAAATATGATGTGTAAGTCAATAAAAAATGCTATGATGATATTAGCGAGGTTTAATCATATGAAAACATTTTTAAAATGGTTTGGCAGAATTCTGCTGGCATTACTATTAGTTTTTGCTGTATTTGTAGCTACATTGTTGATTACAGAATTTAAACCCAAAGACCAAGAAGTCCTGGCGGTCAGTGGTGAATCAAGACGCGTTCTAAAACGCAATAAAGAAATCTCACTGATCAGTTGGAACATCGGTTATGGCGCTTTAGGTGATAATGCCGATTTCTTTATGGATGGTGGTCATCATGTTTACACCGCCAGTAAACAACGTGTTCTTAAAAACATGGAACGCATTACTGATTACTTAAAAGATCAAAATCCGGATCTTATTTATCTACAAGAAATCGATCATGATTCATCACGTTCCCATCATGTCCATGAGACATCAATTATCAAAGGTTTATTTACTCATTATCAGTCAACATTTGCAACAAACTTTAAAGTTTTATATTTACCTTATCCAATGCCTCCAATGGGCAAAGTTCACAGTGGCTTAATGACATTATCAAAGTTTGGTATCAAAGAAGCAACACGTATACAGCTCCCTATTCCATTCAAATTCCCTGTCAGTGTCCTTAACTTAAAACGATGCTTATCGATCAATAGAGTTGAAATTGAAGGAAGCGACAAAGAGCTTGTCTGTATCAATCTGCATTTAGAAGCCTATGATAGTGGACAAGGCAAAATTGAGCAAACTAAAATGTTGAAGTCAATCTTAGATGCGGAAGTTGCCAAAGGTAATTATGTCATAGCTGGCGGTGATTTCAATCAGGTCGTATCAACTGATGGTACATCTAAATACCCTGTCAAAGAAGGTTTATGGGCACCAGGTGAAATTTCAGTTGATGATTTTAAAGATTATAAACTTGCTTTTGATGATTCTAGTCCAACATGTCGTTCATTGGATCAGCCATATGTTGGTGCAGATAAAAAAGATTTCCAATTTTATGTGATTGATGGCTTTGTCGTATCAAAGAACGTTAAAATAAATACTGCTAAAACGCAACAGCTTAATTTCTTATCAAGCGATCATAACCCTGTCAAACTAACATTTACACTCCAATAGAAAAGTCGCATCGATAGGTGCGATTTTCTTTTATTTATTGTCATTAATTTATGAACAATAGGTAGTAAATGATGTTCATCTTACATTCAATATGAGATAATACTCTTGATTATAAAGGAGGTCTTTCTTATGAGACGTATAAAAATCATTACCGTCATCTTTGCTTTATGTCTGTCTTTCATGACTGCATGTCAATCTGAAGAAAAGAAATATGCAGCAATGGGATTAACTTTCACTCAAGTCAAAGATGCTACTGGTTATAATTTTCTATATTCAGCAGAAGAGATAGATGATAAAGCTTATATATGTTCATATAATGCTAACTATGCCAATAATGACACAATTGAAATTCCTGCAAAGTTTAAGAAAAAACCAGTTATTGCCGCCACTTCTACTAGTTTCAATAACTCCGTTAAATCTGTAGTCTTTTCAGAAGGTATTGAATATATTGAAAATGGATTTTCAGGATTATCAGCACTCCAAGAAATCACCTTCCCATCAACACTTAAAGCCATATATTCATCTTTTACTAATTGTCAATCTTTAGAAACTGTACATTTAACAAATGAAATGCGAAAAATCGATTATTCATTCACTGACTGCGCCAACCTTAAAGATCTAGACTTTAGCCAACCAGTGAATACAATCAGCCATTCTTTTACTAATTGTCCATTGTTGAAAAGAGTGATTATTCCTGGAAAATGTAATCATTATTCATCATTTAATGATGATACAACTATTCTTTTTGGTAAAAAGGAAATCATCGAATATTCTGAAACTTATATCGATAGTAACGCTCTTACAAAACAGGCCAAGTCTCATATTGCTAAAGATTTTGATGAGTCTAAGAGAGTTTTTGTAAATGACACTACTAATTTTAGTGGTTTTAAGGATTATAAAGATAAAATTAATGGTCCTATCGTTGTCACTAAGTCTTGTCCTGATTGCTTATATAAAGATTATGGTAAGGACAAATTACCGAAAAAATTAGAATTATCAACTGTTGAAGTTTATACAATTGAAAACAGCTATCCTGATACAGTGTATACTGAGTCAAAGATCGAACAAATCAAGAATAAAGAACCTATCATCTATTGTTTTGTAGAAATGATTGGTTACGCTAAAGGTCCTACTTATACATTTGGCGGTAATAATGTTGGATCATATCTTTATTATCGTATAAGCATTTGGAATCACAGTACTAATGAATTACTTGCATGGGGTATTATTGATACAGGTTATGCACCATCAAGTTTCACCTGGGGCAAAGATACGGTCACGTTCTCAGTGCCTTTTGGAGACAATTCAACGAAAAGCTTCTTCTTAGAGAAAGATGACATTAAGCCAACGCCTCTCTATGTGGTTGGTAAATATATCTTTGGTGTTACACCTGAAGAAGAATCATCTGAATCATAAGTACAAATCAAATAGTTTAAATTCAAATAAAAATGATCTATAAGAATGTGACATTGACATTCCTATAGATCATTTTATTCTGAAATTCTAATCTTCTTTATTTGTCATAGCCATATCATGATACTGCTTCGCTGCTTCTTCATCCTTGTAGACGCCTAATCCTTTTTCATAGAATTCACTCATTTTCAGCATTGCTTGAGTACTCTTTTGACGCACAGCTACCATATAATACTCTCTTGCAGTATTGTAACTTTGTTTTACTTGTAAACCACGCTCATACATATTACCTAAATGAAAGCTTGCTTCTTTACTACCGTTCTTTGAAGCCTCATCCCATAAGCTAATAGCATCTTTTTTTGATTTTTTAACGCCTTCGCCATTCCAATAAGCAAATCCTGCCTGATATAAAGCATTGGCATCGCCGGATTCTATTAACTTTTCTAACTGTTTATTCTTCTTTGCCATAGTGAATCTCCTTATATATCGTATATTTTTAAATAATCTGGCTTTAATAAATAGATTTTTGGATATTTCTCTTTAATTAATGATTCAATATCACCTGTATCAATGTGTCTCGATATTGGTGGAAATGCATCATTGAAGTGCGATAATATAATCATCTTTGGCTTAACCTTATTAATAATACCTTCAGCAATTGACACTAAATGTGTGTTTCCTTGATAAGGCATGATCAGGACATCAGGACTTATCGGATAGTCATTACTTAATCCTAAACTTCCCATAATAACTATTCTTTGATTATCATATGACATTTCATAGAGAACAGTTTCATTGTTTTCTGGAAATTTGAAAGTCTTAATCAACACGGACAAATTCTTTCGATATTTAAACACCCTTATAGGATTTAAGGTTTTAAGGATGAGTTTCAAATCAAAATGAATATGTTGTCCTTTATAAACCTTAATGACGGTATCTTTAAAGACTAATTCTTCACCATAATCAACGACATCTATGTCTTTTCTCCAACCATATTGAAGCAAAGTCCTTGTAGGTGTTTTTGTACAGTAGACATGACCTATATGAGGTTTAGTAGCTAATGTATAGAGATGATCGATATGTCCATGAGTAACAAGTATATTGTCACCTTCTATTGACCAATCATTAATATGTTCGTTAATGGGTAATTGAATAAAAGGGTCAACAATAAAAGTACTATCTGTGATGATTCTGAATCCTGCATTACCAAGCCATTGAATTTTCATTTTATAAACGACTCATCAATCTTAAATAACATTGAACTATCATTGCAGCATGATCCATACCGATGAGATGTCGATCTAAAACTTTGAAATGATGCTCCTTGACAATACCACGGTGAACACTTTCCTCAACAGTAGCACTTAATTCAATATTATGCTTTTCATTACGAAGAACTAAATGATGATGTTTAATGAG
Source organism: Erysipelotrichaceae bacterium (assembly GCA_017633115.1). Classification (GTDB taxonomy): domain Bacteria; phylum Bacillota_I; class Bacilli_A; order Erysipelotrichales; family Coprobacillaceae; genus RGIG9341. Next base: position 7,239 of record JAGBPZ010000036.1, read on the forward strand.
CCATTCTGCATCATTGACAACATCCGTTGATAGGTCGATATCGAAAAGTAAGGCTGCTGCTGCATCGTCAGCGGCTTTGAATTTCAAGAAATCCTCTTTAATAGCGCTCATGTAAACAACGGTAATAAGATGCGTTCTTGGATCTCTGTCAACATTACCATAGGCAGCTACCTGTTCAAGTGGCAAACCTTTGACACCTGTCTCTTCTTCAAGTTCACGTCTGGCAGCATCATCTAAATCTTCATACATTTCAGCAAAACCACCGGCGCAAGCCCAATAACCAATGCAAGGATGATTAGAGCGTTTGATAAGTAATACTTTCCATGAAGCATCTTTCTTGAGTTCATCATATGTATAAATCAAAACATCACCAGTGACGCATGGATTCTCATACTGACTGGCGTCATAAACTTCTAAAAATTCATCTAAAGTCTGTCCCTGATCATTCTTTGAGCCATCACCAAGGAACTGATCATATTTTTCTAAAAATGCAGGCATAGGTTTGTCCTCCTTATTATCAAAAAAAGAATATACCTGAGGGTATATTCTGATTAGAAATATTTAAGTAGTGAAAGAGCTAATTTAATCATAAAAATGATAAGTAACGCACACCCTGCAATACCAATCATGAATTTCGTAAAATTGTGGTCAACCAGACCAAAAATAATACGATATACGAAAAAGAATGCCAATAATATGATGACAACAATTCCAATACTAATTAGCTCCATAACTTAACACCTCAACCATTATTTTACATATTTTCACAATTATTGCAAGTTTAGTAGCCTAATAGGCTAAATCTTATCATTGACTCTAAAATAACATTCATACAAGGTTTTAAAGCCAAAATTCTCATACATATGCTTACCTATATGATTGCCTTTGACACATTGAAGATAGGCTTTATGATAACCCTTCTTTTGTCCTTCTAAAAGAATTGTATTCACAATGTTTGTACCAAAATGCTTGCCACGACAACTTGGATCTACATAAATCGCATAAATACCTATATGATCACGATCAAGTATGCCTAAACCTGAAGCTACCATGCGTCCGTCTATTTCAATTCTTGCAACAATTAACTCTTTAGGAATAGCGTGATACATTGATGGTACGATTCGTCTTAAAGTCGGATTAGTTGTTCCGTTCAATCTAAATAAAGCTTCCACCCACTCTTCCGTAATACGATCCCTTAATTGAATAATGATATCATTATCATAACTGACGATTGATGGCAAGCCAGAATTACGACCATAGAATTCATATTCAATATGTTGTGGCGTAATTAAACGTGCTTCATTTAAATCAAGAACCATATTGTCAACACAATGTTCAATCTGATAACCACGATTCTCTAGTATTTGATC
>JAGBPZ010000161.1 GCA_017633115.1 Erysipelotrichaceae bacterium
CAAATAATACTATATAAAAAGTTATTTTCTATTTATGATTTTCAATTATAATAAAACTATAGAGTTATTTTGGAGAACAACTATGAATAAAACAATCTTAAACACTTTAAAAATCGCATCCGCAGCGATCGTTGCCATCATTATTGCAAAAGTATTGAATCTTGATAATGGTATTTCCGCTGGTATTGTAGCTATTTTGTCTATACAAGCAACAAAAAAAGAAACCATCAAGACCGCCTTAGAACGCTTTATGGCCTTCGTTTGTGCCTTAGCAATATCATTTGTCACCTATCATATCTGTGGCTATAATCTGATTGGTTTCTGTTTATATCTTATAGGTTTCATTTATGTCTGTCAGCGTTATCAATGGATTGCAGCCATGGCAATGGACTCAGTACTGATTTCTCACTTTATTGGCTTTCAATCAATGGCAACACCTCATATGATTAATGAAGCACTTATATTCTTCATTGGTATTGGTGCTGGTATTCTTGCCAATATGCATCTTCGTGCTGATGTCAATTATATCGAAGAGCTAAAGACAAATGCTGATGAACAGATCAAAAAGATTCTTCATCGTATGTCAGAACATATGCTTAAGGAAGATAAATCAGATTATAATAATGATTGCTTCTTAAGACTCGATGATATGATTCGTGAAGCTGAAAATGTCGCTAAAATCAATTATGAGAACCAGTTAGGCAAAAAGGATGAATATGACCTCTTCTATATTCAGATGCGTAAGAATCAAAAAGACGTGTTACATGAGATGTATAAATTGATTCGTCAGGTCAAAACAACTCCTGATACAATACACATCATTGCAAATTTTTTAGAAGAGATTTCATTGCAATTTGAAGCCAGCAACACTGTCGAAGATTTACTTGAAAAAACACAATTTATTGATCAATTTATGGCATCAACCGAATTACCACAAACAAGAAAAGAATTTGAAGATCGTGCCCTTCTCTTCACGCTGTTGAAAAAAATTAAAGAATTCCTTGATATTAAAGCTGAATTTGCTGCCATGATCAAAAAACATGAAGAAATTCTTCAAGGAATCAAAGCTTTTAAGTCATAAGTCTATAATTATAAAATTAACAAAGCCCATTGAGGTAATTATTATCATCAATGGGTTTTTTGTTGCTTATATTTTATGGCTATTTATTTGCCTTGTTCGACTTTCTTGATATCATCATTAGAGGCCTCTTTTAAAGCATAGGTATCAAAAGCAGGTTCATTTGGCAGTCTAATTTCGATGCCACTTATTTTATCTAAAAGTGCATGACCATAATTCATTTCGATATCAAATACATGACCACCGAATTTGCGATCTTTTGAAATGAAATGTAAATGCCATCCAGAAGCATTAATACCGTCCATGTAATCTGGATAATAAACACAAATTAGAGAACCTTCAATATCATTGAAAAAGAAGTCTTTCTGATTACCTTCCAGAATTTCTTTAAGTGGTACATGTTGAGATCGACGTCCCTCTTCCGAACGAGCAGAAACATGTCTGAATTGGCCATTGATCAAGAGCATATGAACACTATTAAGGCCGAAGTCTTCTTCAATTTTGATTGTTAATAATGCTTTTAAATCATCGATACTATTTATTTTTTCAATATCAAAACTACGATTACCTTTAAGATATGACACTGCCGCAAAAGGTACACCGGTTGTAAGATTTGCTTCGATAACATCGCCATTATTATCAGCCTGATAACAATGACCATCCACCATAATCATTTCACCATGAACATCTTCAAAAGTACCAAGGCCGATATCGCCATGTTTTAAAAGTTCTTCGACTGTAATAACAGCTCTTGAATAGCCTAAAGAAAGTGCCTGTAACGTTGATACTTGATACATTTTTAATTCATCCATTTGATTAACCTCTTTTTTAGTATTCCTCTTCATTTTAACATTATGGATGATGTTTGGAAACAAAAAAAGACAGCTCATAGAGCTGTCATAAAACAATGTTTTTATTGAGTCATCTGGTTATATAATTCGAGATATTTGTCTGCTGAATTGCCCCAAGATACGTCTTTTTCCATATCTCTGACAACGATTTCATCAAACTGTTCTCTGTGTTCGAAGTATAATTCTTTAGCACGGTTAATAGCATCTAATAATAAACCAGATTCATAACGGTCGAATGTGAAGCCGTTACCAGTATTTTCAGCCCAGTTATAAGGTTCAACAGTATCTTTTAAGCCACCAGTTTCTCTTACGATTGGAGCTGTACCATAATGCATAGCGATTAACTGAGTTAATCCACAAGGTTCAAATAATGATGGAACTAAGAATGCATCAGCGCCAGCATAGATTGAGTGAGCAACTCCTTCATTGTACTGGATATATGCACATAAGCTACCCTTGTACTGATTTTCATAATATCTGAATGAATCTTCATAGACAGAATCACCAGTACCTAAAACAACTAACTGAGTAAATTCATCCATGATCTGTGGAATGATTGAATTAACAAGGTCTAAACCTTTCTGGTTTGTCAGTCTTGATACTAAGCCGATAACGAATTTGTTTTCATCAACCTGTAAGCCCATGCTTTCCTGTAAAGCTTTTTTGTTGAGTTTCTTATTAGCTACAGCAGTTTCTGCATCATAGTTAGCAGCTAATAATTCATCAGTAGCTGGGTTCCAGATATCTACGTCGATACCATTAACGATACCGCGAAGCTTACCAGAATGGAAGCGTAGATGTGGATCTAAGTGTTCGCCATAGAATTCAGTCTGGATTTCCTGAGCATAAGTATTACTTACAGTTGTAATACAATCACAGTATGCTAAACCACCTTTAAGCATGTTAGCATCAACCCAGTTTTCAACCAATGCATCCATATTGAATACATAATCTGGAAGACCTGACCACCACTTCATTGTCTTAGCATCATAGATACCCTGGAAGCGAAGGTTGTGAATTGTTAACATAGTTTTTGCACGTGCGATTGGTGTGTCAGCAAATAATGTACGTAAATAAACAGGTACTAAAGCTGCCTGCCAGTCATGGCAATGAATAATATCTGGTGCCCAATCCATATAATTCAATGCAGCTAATGCAGCTTTTGAGAAATAACAGAATCTTGGAATATCATCAATCAAGTTGATGTATGGTTTACCTGCTGTAAAGAATTCCTGATTATCGATGAAATCATAGATAACACCATCTTCAATATATTCCATGATACCTACATAATATCTTCTGCCATCTGGGTTAAGATCCATATCGAATGCACCACGATAAATCATCTTATTCTGCCATTTTTCAGGGATACATGCGTAACGAGGAATAATAACTCTAACTTCAACGTTCTGTTTAACTAATGCTTTTGGCAATGCATACATAACATCACCAAGTCCACCTGTTTTAACAAATGGATAACATTCAGAACCAATAAATGCAACAGTCTTGCTTGGATAATTTTCTGCCATATTTTTGCTTCTCCTCTTTTGATTTTTTTGTATCAATCCCTACCAACATTTATGATTGATACCACCTATAAAATTATTATAACATAAGAAATCTTTTTATCATCAATCATAATCATCGAAAAAGAAAAATGTTTCATTTAAATTTTAAAGCAAAGAAAAAAACGTCCGAAGACGTTTTTGTTTAAGATATCTTATTCGTCAGCAATAGCGCCAGTTGGACATACGTCAACACAAGCACCACAATCGATGCAAGCATCTGCATCTACTACATAACCATCATCACCCATGCTGATTGCTTCAACTGGGCAAGTACCTTCACAAGCACCACATGCTACACATACATCTAGATCAATTTTCTTAGCCATTATAATAGCCTCCTTCTTAAATAGTTAATTAACTTTTGCTATAAGTATTGTAAATCTTGATGATAAGGTTAGTCAACACTAATCAAGATTTTAGGATTTATCTAAATGAAAACAATCAGCGGAATGAGCTCCGCTGATTGATAATAGTTAATTCAAATTATTTAACTGTGACTTTAGTGATATGTGGATTAGCACCTTCATACCAATATAAGAAGCCTTCCATATCAACTTTATCGCCAATTTTTAAGCCTTCAACTGCTTTATAAACATCACTATCAGCATTTGTTAAATAAGATTCTACAGTAAACTGATAAGTTTTGCCATCGATTGATACATTGAAGTATAAGTCATCACCCTGATTACCTGAACCATCCCAGTTATAAAGGTAAGCAGCTTCTTTACCATCAGCATCTTTGATAGCTTCTACAGTCATGCCATTGAATGCAACGAACTGGTTCTGATGTTTGATTAAGTCATCAGTGCCTAATAATGAAGTTGCATCGAATGCTTCAGCAATGTATTTGCCCTGTTCAATTTCGAATTTTGCATCAACGATTTCGATTTCACCAGACCATTCAGCTTTGTAACCAGTTACTTTAACTTTTGTACCAGTTTCAAGTTTCTTATAGTCTTCTTCTGAACATTCCATGTTGTAAACAAAGTAAGCACCATCTGCATCCTGTGTATAGATTGTAGCTTTGTTTTCCCACCAAGACTGTTTAGCCTGTACATAAGCTTCGATCACGACTTCGTCTTCAACTTTAGCTGCATCATATTCTGCATAAGTCATTACGCCTTCACCTTTTTCAGTGTCAGCTTTGTTTGAAGATCCTGAAGATCCACAAGCAGCTAATGCAAATGCCATGAACATTGCCAATAAAACTTTCACTAATTTTTTCATTTCCTGTCTCCTTGTTATTATAAATTTTATTTGACACTTATATTATATATTTCTGATTTAAAGATTTCAAATTTTCTTACGCTTATTGAGATAGTCTCTTAAGACATAGATACCAATACATACCCAAATAACAGCAATCGCTACCATAAGTGCTATCGACATTGTTGGCATTTTACCAAGACTTCCGGACGTATGAGCAGCAGAACTTTGATTCAAACGATAGAGTGAGGTAACATCGTTGAATAAATTATCAAGATAAGCATCATCGACAGTTGTCTTACGTCTAACTGCTTTAACTGTGCTTTCAATCAGTTCCCCTGAAGCATCACGAAGTGAAGCAGAACCAACGAATACTGGAGTTGTAAATGTAGTATCAGCATCAGCCTTTAACAAGATTTCAGAAGCATCAATCTTTACTTGATAATGAGTTGAATTATCTTTACCAGCATCAGCTAAATATTTCTTGTATTCCTTTGTATTACGTGCCTTTGAAGTAACTGGTACATACCCTTCTGTTTTGGCATAAGCAACCTGCACATCATCAGTTAATAAGTATTGAGCAAATAACCATGAAGCAAGAACTTCCTGAGGATTTGTCTTGTTGAAAATACAAATTGATGGACCCTGAGAAATCATTTTTGGATTTTCTGTATCAAACTGAGGAACCATACGTACTGCAGTTTCAAATTCAACAAATTTATCAGCACTGATATCAGATAATGGTGCATGGCTACCCATCCAGGTTGCACCCGCAGTAGAGTCAACCGCAAAGATACATTGTCCTGCATCTAAGAAGTTAGCTGGATAACTTGAAATCTTAAAGGTCGAGAAAGCACCAGTTTTACCATGTCGGGCAATTTCCTTTAAGATAGCTTTAGTCGCATCATTGAATAATAAGATTTCACCCTCTTCTGTTGAATAATCAGCGTTAAGCTGTTTCAACATTTGGATCATCATATTATCTGTTGATTTGTAGATGAATGGAATCATGGTCTTTTGACCATTGACTTTGAAGGTGCCATTCTTATTCTTTTTCATAGCCGCCTCAGAAACTTTCCATACGAAATCCAAAGTTAATACTTTAGGTAATTTATAAACGAGTTTTTCAACGAATGTTTTATTGATATAAACGGCTTCAGTTGAACGCATATATGGAATTGCATAGTTATGTTCACCAATGATACCTTCATTCAAGAACTGTGGTATGACTTCATCTTTACTTGGTGAATCATATTTGACTTCACTACCACCAAAACCATATTTAGCATCTTCAAATAAATGATCTAACGGTGTAACAACGTTACTACCAGTCAAATAAGTTGCGATGTGG
>JAGBPZ010000162.1 GCA_017633115.1 Erysipelotrichaceae bacterium
AATGATCAATAGCATCCAATGAGCGATAAACCTTTAATAATTCATCACCCATTTCTGCTTCTGTCTTATCAGTGGCAAGCAATTTCTTGATTTCACCCATGGCAGCATCATTGATTTCACTTGCTCTGATCATAATTGCCTGTTCTTCTTCATCTTTGACAGCGCGCACTTCATCAACACATGAAGAACCTAAAACAAATTCAGCCTTGACACTATTGATAAGTGGTAACAGCCATCTTGCCTGAATGAATTTATCGACACCAATACGCTGTCCATCTTTGATATAATCAGCAATCAGAGCTAAGGCATCGGTGCCATCATCAAACCACGTAATTGGCAGCCCTAAATCACGATCAACATAGAACAACTGGTTAAAGAACAATTGATGATTGCCTTTAGTACTTAAGATCATCATGTACATACGTTCATGCGGATCATTATCATAACCGATGATATATTTAATGGCATGAGGATCAGTAATCAGAAGATAATCCAATCCCTTTTCTACCATTTTAGAGAGAATACGTTCGATTCTAGTCATTAGCGATGACCTCAATTCCCAATTCTTTGAGTTGAGCATTATCAACTGGTGTAGGTGCTTTTGACATTGGACATGAAGCACTTGTATTCTTAGGGAAAGCAATGACATCTCTTAATGAATCAGTACCACACAACAACATTGCGAAGCGGTCTAAACCTAAAGCAAAACCTGCATGAGGTGGGGCACCATATTTGAAGGCATCAACGAACCAGCCAAATTGAGATTCAATGCGTTCTGGTGTGAAACCTAATGCTTTGAAAGCACGTTCCTGAAGTTCCTGTTCATAGATTCTCTGAGAACCACCACCAAGTTCAAAGCCGTTAAGAACAATATCATAAGCATCAGCTAAGCAGTTGGCAGGATCAGTATCGATCTTATCTAAGTCTGATGGTAAAGGACGTGTGAATGGATGATGCATTGCATAGTAACGACCTTCTTCTTCATCATATTCAAACATTGGGAACTTAGTGATCCATAAGAAATCATACGTATCTTTATCATAAAGATTCAATTCTTTACCTAAATGATTACGTAAGGCTGCCAATGAACCGCAGGCATCCATATAGTTAGTATCACTTACAAACAGTAATAAGTCACCAGGTTCACCATCCATTGCTTTTAATAAGCGTTCAAGTTTTTCATCCTGGAAGAACTTACCAATAGGACCCTGGACACCATTATCATTGACTTTAAGCCAAGCTAATCCTTTTGCGTGATGTTTCTTCGCTAAGTCAGTGAGTTTATCAATCTTTTTACGCGAATAAGCAGCTGCCTGTCCTTTGACATTGATTCCTTTGATATAACCATTAGCTTCTAAGACATTTTTGAAGACCGCAAATTCTGTATCTTTGACAGTTTCATTCAAATTAACAAGTTCCAGACCGAAACGTGTATCAGGTTTATCGATACCATAGCGTTCCATAGCTTCAAGCCATGTTAAGCGTCTTAATGGTAATTCTAAGTCAATGCCTTTGACATCTTTCATGATTTTAGCGACTAGTCCTTCGCCAATTTCTAAAACCTGATCTGTATCAAGGAAGCTCATTTCAACGTCGATCTGTGTGAATTCAGGCTGACGGTCAGCTCTTAAGTCTTCATCACGGAAACAACGGGCAATCTGATAATAACGTTCAAAACCAGAGACCATCAGTAACTGTTTGAATAACTGTGGAGACTGTGGTAAAGCATAGAATGAACCTTCGTGCACACGTGAAGGTACTAAGAAGTCACGTGCACCCTCAGGTGTTGATTTATTGAGGTATGGTGTTTCAATTTCAATAAAGTCATGAGCATCAAAGAATTCATGTGTTGCTTTGACGATTTTAGCACGAGTCATCATGTTCTTCTGTAAGACAGAACGACGTAAGTCTAAGTAACGATATTGCATACGTACTTCTTCAGATGCATCAGTCTCATCAGCAACGATGATTGGTGGGACGTCTGCTTTGTTGACAACTGTGAATTCTTTGGCTTCAATTTCGATTTCACCCGTTGGCATCTTAGGATTTTTCGAACTTCTTTCGACAACTGTACCAGTAACACTTAAAATGTATTCATTTTTGACTTCTCTTAAAGCCGCATCAAATGATTCATCAAAAATGATTTGTGTTAAACCATAACGGTCTCTTAAGTCAACGAATACCAGTGCACCAAGATTTCTTTTCTTTGCAACCCAGCCAATTAATGTGACAGTTTTACCAACATCACTTAATCTGAGTTCACCATTATTATGTGTTCTTAACATGTTTCTTTACCCCTCAAAATACTTAATCATATAATCAACGATCTCATCAACATTGACTTTTGCCTGTTCTCTGGTCTTCTTATTACGAACCTGAACATAACCACCCTCAACTTCTTCATCACCAATGATGATATTGAGTGCTGCTTTGAAACGGTCAGCTGATTTAAACTGTCCTTTAAGACCTCTGCCGACATAGTCCATATCAATCGTGAAACCATTAGCACGTAATACCGTAGCTAGCTGTAGAGCCACGTCTCTTGCCTGATCACCTAAAGGCATAAGGTAAGCATCGATACCTTCATCATCACTTGTTGCCTGATCTTCTAAGGCAATCAACAGACGTTCCAT
>JAGBPZ010000163.1 GCA_017633115.1 Erysipelotrichaceae bacterium
CTTGCTCTTTGACCATTGTCACAACAGCTTCACCAAACTGATAGGCCATTTCATTATTAAAAGTGTCAAAACGGTATGTCTGTTCTTGTTCTAATACATTCATAAGCCTTCCTCCTTGTTAATTTCATTATAAATAAATTTTCTTCATAAGAAATGAATTCACTAACTTTGTACCAAAAGTTCATTTAATTTTAGTTGACTTTTGACTTCAAAAGTACTTTTGATTCATAGCCTTTTATAGGCTTTTTAATAGTAATAAAAATGAGACATTTTTGATTGTTTGTTTTTGTCATAGACATAATTAAAACAATGTTATAAATATGAAATTTTTTTCGAAATTATCGTCTAAATTTCAATAAATGGCGTGGTTTTTAACTTGCACTACTTTTTGGCCTGTGCTATAGTACACATATACTTTTTAAGTAGAATAAGACAGTTAGATTATAGACTAAGCATTAGGTGGGAAGTGCGAAGTTTTTATGATAACATAATTTATAAAAATTGTTGACGCTCTTACCGATAGGAGGAGTGTTTTTTATTTCAGACGAGGAGGGGCAAGTTTGGATTTACAACAAAGATTTAAAGAAGTCAATGATGACGAGATTGAAATAGATCTGAAGGCACTGTTTCTTAAATTCAAGTCATTATGGTATGTACTAGTCATTGGGTTTTTAGTTGGCACAATTGTAGGTGTCTTATATTACGCTGTATTGTCAACACCAATGTATGAATCATCTTCATTAGTTTATTTAAGAAGTTCTTCAAAAACAATCTCATTACAGGATCTACAGTTGAGTTCTAATTTGACTCAGGACTATGAAATCATCTTCAAGAGCCGTCCTAATATGGAAGGTGTCATTAATGATCTAAGCCTTGATTATACTTATGAACAACTTAGTAATTTAATTACTGTCACCAATCCTGATAACACTCGTATTCTAAAGGTCACTGTCAAATCGGCAAATCCCAACGAAGCCAAGAATATTGCCAATAAGGTTGTTGAGTATGGTATGGACAATATTCGTGAAATTGACAGTCAAGAACCTTATTTAGTAGAGAAGGCTATTGCCAATACGAAACGTATTGGTGCATCATTAATCAAGCTGGCTGCCATTGGCGCATTAGTTGGATTATTTATTGTTGGTGGTGTCATCTTTGCTTTATTTATCTTAAATGATACTTTCACATCCGTTGATGAAATCGAGTCAACATTAGGCTTACCAGTTCTTGCAGTCATTGCAGAAGATAAGTCATTAGCGTATGCAAAACGTACAAAACGTAAAAAGAAGAAAGGAAGTGCTACCCGTGGATAATCAGGATATCATTGAATTGCGTAAAGAAGTCGAAGGGCAGTCACTTGAATCTTTTAAAAAGCTAAGAACCAGTATTCTTTATACTGATGATTTACATGTTATTGCGTTGACAAGCACAATACCTGATGAAGGGAAAACAATTACTGCTTTCAACCTTGCTAAAAGTTTTGCAGAAATGGGTAAAAAAGTAGTCTTGATCGACTGTGATTTACGTCGTAGTTCGATGAAAAACTATTTGATGATTAAATCACGTGATGCTGGTTTATCTGAAGCATTGACAGGGCAGACTGAAGATTATGTTCATGAAACAAACTTTCCTAATCTGTCAATTGTTTTAGCGGGTAAACGTCCACCAAATCCAACAGAAATTATTTCATCATCTAAATTCAAATTAATTCTTGAAGAATTGAGTGAACAGTTTGATTATGTCTTTATCGACACACCACCTGTAACAGTTGCAGCTGATGCTATCGTTGTTTCACGAGAAGTTGATGGCTGTGTGATGGTTGTCCGAAATGAGTTTGCCAGTAAGAAAGCTGTCAGACGCTCACAAATTGAATTAGAAAGTAATGGCGCTCGTATTGTCGGTGTAGTTTTGAATGGCGTCAAGCGTAATCAGGTAGATTACGATTCTTATAGCTATTATGGATACTATTAAAAAAAGACGATTACGACGCCGTAATCTTGGTCTTAGTGTCATATTTATATTAGTAATAACTCTTGGACTAACAGTATTCTATGTCATAAATAAAAAGAATGACTTTAGTGAAATCAGTGATGTAGAAGCTGATTATCATACGATTGAGTATAACGGTCAGACTTATAAGTATAATACATCAATCATTTCGCTGCTGGCTCTTGGTATCGACAACAATATCGATGATCCTGAAGATGCAACGCTTCAAGGACAATCCGATGTAATGGAATTGATTTTGTTTGACCGTGAAAATAAACGCATAGAACTTGTTGGTTTACAGCGAGACACTATGACCGAAATAGAATATACCTACTTATCACGAGATCAAAGTGCAGGCTGGAATGTTGACCATTTATGCTTGGCTTATGCTAATGGTCATGGTGAACAGTCAGGATGCATGCATGCAATGCAGGCTGTGTCCCGTATGCTTTACAATGTACCAGTTGTACATTATGCATCGATGAATCTCAACTATTTAACTCAGGTTCATGAAATCGTTGGTACATTGGATATCACATTACCTGATAACACTTTGAAATCTTATGACGCATCGTGGACCAAAGGTGCCACGGTGACTCTAACAAGCAGTAATGTTGAAAAATATTTACGAACTAGAGATATTACTGTTGATGGTTCAGCTGAAACCCGCATGGAAAGACATCGTTTGTATTTCGATGCATACTATAAGAAACTGTATGAAATGTTGGAAACTGATTTCAATGGTACGGTTTCAAAACTTTACTCTTTAGTCCAGAACGTCACGACAAATGTGTCATATGAGGATCTTGTATCATTCGCAAATTATACCCTGGAGTATGATTTCGATATTGCATCTTCATATTACACACTACCTGGGAAAGGCGTTTATGGTGGAGAATATGATGAATATATCTTAGATAACGATGCTTTAAAAGGTATGGTTGTCAAATTATTCTATAAAGCTAAAGGGAACGATTAAGGAAAGGAGAAATAATCCAATGAGAAAATTAAGAAATGCGATTGTAGCATTCTTATTAGCTGTTGCAATGTTATTCACTGCATCACCTGTATTTGGTGCTGGTTCAGTAACTGGTGATTCAAGCAACCCTAAACTTGTTGATTCTTCAATCGCAACAACTCAGACTTCTACAATTAAAACGCAGAAGACAGTTGTTAAGAAGTTCAATAAAGTTTCTAATGGTAAAACTTTATACACTGCTTTAAAGAGTACAAAGATTTATTGGGCAAATGGTAAATCTAAGGGTAAAAAGATCAGCGCTAAGACTAAAAAGAAAATGGTCAAAGCAAGTAAGATGTGGCGTTATTACCCAACTAATGGCGAAAACTCTAAAGGTACAATCTTAACTCTTAAGACTGAAAAAGCTATTCCAGCTGGTAAAAAAGTCTATTACTTACATTATGATCATGTTGCTAAAAAGTGGTATTTAACTAGAACTTATCCTGCAAGCGATCAGAGAACTTGTACAAATAAGTCTGGTATCCGCTTAGGTGACGTTGCAGTTGTTTACCTTAAATAGTTCATTATTATCTTGGAATTATTGATTAATTAATCAAACGCCAAAAGTTCCTTTTAAGAAGTCCAGGTAATCTTAATAGGTAGCTTGAGGCACAATTAAGTGGGGAGGAATCGTGAACTGATTTCTCCTTTTCTTATCGATGGTTTATGGTATACTGACATTACGGAGGAAAAGAGATGTTTACTGATATTCATGGACATTATGCCTGGGATGTAGATGATGGCATTGCTACAATCGAAGATGCACGTGCGGCTTTAGAAAATGCAATTGCACAAAACATTGATACTATTGTTGCCACACCACATTTCACAAGTGGCTTTTTGACATCGGATCAAAAAGCAAAGATAAAAAAACGTATCGATGAATTAAAACAATTAGGCCAGCAGCTAGGCATTACAGTCTATGAGGGCAGTGAACTGATGCTTAATCACAGCAGTGATGAAGCTATCGATCAAGGATTATATTTGCCATTTGAAAATACCCGTTATCTTTTATGCGAGTCTAACGTGTTAAAGACAACTGATTATTTCATTGATCATTTTGAAGATTACTTGCGTTCAGTGATGATTGCTGGCTATACGCCAATTATTGCTCATGTAGAACGTTACTTCCATGAAGAAGTGGATTTAGATTATGTACAATTTCTGATTGACTTGGGATGTGTTATTCAGATTAATACGACAAACGTTTTAGGTATTGCCAACAAATCACACCATAAAAAC
>JAGBPZ010000006.1 GCA_017633115.1 Erysipelotrichaceae bacterium
AGATGAAGAAGCACGTGGACAATGTGACCGCAATGCTAAAATCGAAAAAGTTAAAAAGCGTGTTGCCTTCCGTCAATGTGATTTAGCACATCTTGATTATGAAGATGGAAGCTTTGATGCTGTTGTCAGCTGTTATGCTTACCATCGTCAAAAGGGTGAAGATCCTCGTGCTTTAGTTAAGGAAAGCCTTCGCGTTCTCAAAAAAGGTGGCGCCTTCGCTTTAGAAGATCAGTTTGGATTATCTAATATCTATGGTGATATGGATGCTTTTGTTGAAGAATTAAGAGCAGAAGGTATTACAAAAATCACATATGTACCAAACGTTGAAGATGGTAAAGACTATGTTACAAGAGTGATGAAAACTAAAAACCTCGTTAAAGGTCTTGGCATGATTTACGGTACAAAATAAAACAATAAAGCCTTATGAGTTTTTGACCTCATAAGGCTTTTATATTGAAATAAACTGTAAAGATGGGGTAAAATAGATTAAAAGAATTAAGTTAGTTTTATCTAACATGTTTTGTGAGGAGATGTTATCAAGTGATTAATAATCATATCCAGATACAATCATTGTCCTATGTTAAACCAGTGCAGAGATGGTTGAAAGATCGATATGGGAAAGATGAAGCAAACAAGATATGGGCTCAAGTGTGTGATCAGTATAATAAGTGGCTGCTTGATCTTCCTGATTATGGAGGCAAACGTAATGGGCATGCGAAAGCTATTTATGGTGGCTTACTTGTTTTCGCTTTATATGTCTCCTTACCTGATCATCCCCCTGTTGAAGAATTAGGCAATTTTGTGCAAAAGTTATTTATGGGACCATTCACAAAGCTGGGGAAAGTTTTTAATTTAAATCGTTCATTAGATATGTGGATTATTGATCATATATTTCGTATGAGCGGGAATAGAGACCGTAAAGACATCTTGAAATATCCATCTGGATTTATTAATGTTGATGAAGACTATGATAAAGAACATCATGTGGCACGCTACCATTTTACCCAGTGTCCTAATGCTGATTTTGCGAAGTCACATGATTTAATTCATGTTCTTCCGTTACTTTGCAACAGTGATTTCTTTGGTATCAGTGAAATACATGGGCAACTGATTCGTTGTGGTACATGTGGTAATAGTTCTGTTTGTGATTATATGGTTATGGGCAGTCAAAATCCGCTTGCTGATGAGTATGAAACAATCACCGACAGTCAAGGATTCTTAGTAAGTAGAAAGAAGGATAATTCATGAAAAAGCAAATAATGAGCATTGATCGCGATGGTTATTGTGGTGCCTGGTATCCTCATCCTCAAGGTAGTCAGAAAGGTATTATCTTGATGCTTGGTGATAGTGCTACTGATCATCTGGCTGTATCTGGTGCCAAGTGGCTTCATAAGCAAGGCTGCCATGTGATGGCTATGTCACCAGAGCCAAAGAATTATGGCCATCATAACTATCCTTTGGAACGTTTTGAAAAAACGATAGCTTTTATGAAGTCTCAGGGATGTACAAAGCTTGGTATCATTGGCGCTTCAACTACGGGCATGCTGGCATTGATCGCATCTTCTTATTATCCAGAATTGACATTAACGGTGGCCTTTTCACCTAGTGATTTTGTGATGGAAGGGTTCTACCAGGATGGCAAGGATGGTGCTCATGAAAGACCAGGAGAGGGTGAGTCCACAGTATCATGGCGAGGAGAACCTTTGCCTTATCTGCCTTTTGCTTATCGTCATCCTGAATATTGGCAGCGTATCAAAGAAGAAGCTAAAGCCGGTGGCGATATGATCGCCTCACGTCAAATGTTTATAGAATCTGAAAAACGTCATCCACTTCAGGAAGAAGAAATGATCAAAGTAGAACGTATCAGAGGAAAAGTTATCTGTATTGGTACTGAAGATGATGTTCTCTGGGATACATGTACATATATACGAAGAATGGAAAAACGTCTCAATGACAGGCGACATTATTGTCAGTTTGAAAGCTGGCTTTACGAACACGGTACCCATCTTGCCTTTCCTGAAAGTATGCTTAAAATCATATTGCCAATTGGTTCAAGCTTACTGATACGCATGATGTTTAAGGCTGGACGTGATAATCCAAAAGAATGTCGACAGACAAGAGTTGATATCGATCGCCGTCTCATAAAAGTATTTGGTCAATGGTAAGGTAGCTATTAAATATCAACTAATAATTAGTTAAAAAACAGAAGCAGCTCAATTGACTATAGTTTTCAAATGATAGCTGATGTATCAAGAAGACCTCCTTAATTAAAGAGGTCTTTTTTTGATTGAATGTAAGTTTTTTGGAGTTTGTTTAACTCTATAGATGATATTTTTCGATATTATATTTTGTGTTTTAGATAATTCGTTTCAAAATATTTTTGATTTTCCAAAACCTTGTTATAAAATTTTTTCAATATGAAAAAAACTTAACAAGATATGATATCTTTTCTAGATTTTCTTGAAATATGTGCTATAATGTCAAAGAAAATTTGAGATTGTTTTAAGATGATAGGAGGAAATACAATGCCTAAAAGAACAGATATTCACAAAATTATGATTATTGGTTCTGGTCCAATCATTATTGGTCAGGCCTGTGAATTTGACTATTCAGGAACCCAGGCATGTAAAGCTTTACGCCAGCTGGGTTATGAAATCGTATTGGTTAACTCTAATCCGGCTACAATTATGACGGATCCAGAAATGGCCGATGTTACTTACATTGAACCTCTCAACGCTGAACGTCTGGAACAGATTATTGCGAAGGAACGTCCTGATGCATTGTTACCAAACTTAGGTGGTCAATCTGGTTTAAACTTATCTTCGGAACTTTATAAAAAAGGTATCCTTGATAAATATGGTGTCCAGGTTATTGGTGTTCAGGTAGACGCTATTGAACGTGGTGAAGACCGTGTTGAATTTAAGAATACTATGAACAAACTCGGTATCGAAATGGCACGCAGTGAAGTCTGCTACACAGTAGAACAGGCTTTAGAAATTGCAGATCGTTTAGGTTACCCAGTTGTTTTACGACCAGCCTATACAATGGGTGGTACTGGTGGCGGTCTTGTCTACAATAAAGACGAATTAAAGACTGTCTGTGCCCGTGGTTTACAGGCTTCTCTTGTTGGTCAGGTACTGGTTGAAGAATCAGTTATTGGCTGGGAAGAATTAGAACTTGAAGTTGTACGTGATAAAGACAACAACATGATCACTGTCTGCTTCATTGAAAATGTTGACCCAATGGGTGTCCATACTGGTGACTCATTCTGTACAGCACCAATGTTGACAATCTCTGAAGATTTACAGAAACGTTTACAGGAAATGGCTTATAAGATCGTTGAATCAATTGAAGTCATTGGTGGTACTAACGTTCAGTTCGCACATGATCCAAAAACTGATCGTGTCATTATTATCGAAATCAATCCAAGAACATCTCGTTCTTCAGCATTAGCTTCTAAAGCAACTGGCTTCCCAATTGCCTTGGTTTCAGCTAAATTAGCATCTGGTTTAACTCTTTCAGATATTCCATGTGGTAAATATGGTACATTGGACAAATATCATCCTGATGGTGATTATGTCGTTATCAAATTTGCTCGTTGGGCATTTGAAAAATTCAAAGGTGTTGAAGATAAATTAGGTACTCAGATGAGAGCTGTTGGTGAAGTCATGAGTATCGGTAAAACTTATAAAGAAGCTTTCCAGAAAGCTATTCGTTCTTTGGAAAAAGGTCGTTATGGCTTAGGTCATGTTAATAACTACTATGATATGACTAAGGAACAGTTATTAAAATTATTGGTCACTCCTAACAGTGAACGTCATTTCATGATGTATGAAGCATTACGTAAAGGCGCTACTGTAGAAGAAATCAATGAATTAACTCATGTCAAAGCTTACTTCATCGAACAGATGAAAGAATTAGTCGAAGAGGAAGAAGCATTAGTGGCTGCAAAAGGTCACTTACCTGCAGATGATTTACTCATTCAGGCTAAGAAAGATGGTTTCTCAGATAAATATTTATCAGAAATCTTAGAAATCTCTGAGGACGAAGTTCGCAACAGACGTATTGAATTAGGTGTTGAAGAAACATGGGATGCAGTTCATGTTTCTGGTACTGAAGATAGTTCTTACTACTATTCAACATACAATGCACCTGACAATAACCCAGTCAACACCGATAAACCTAAGATCATGATTTTAGGTGGCGGTCCTAACCGTATTGGTCAGGGTATCGAATTCGACTATTGTTGTGTTCATGCAGCTATGTCATTAAAGAAACTCGGCTTTGAAACAATCATCGTTAACTGTAACCCTGAAACAGTTTCAACTGACTACGATACATCAGATAAGTTATACTTTGAACCATTAACACTTGAAGATGTCTTAAGCATCTACAAGAAAGAACAGCCAGTAGGCGTTATTGCTCAGTTTGGTGGTCAGACACCACTTAACTTAGCGTCTCAGCTTGAAGCTAATGGTGTCAAGATTCTTGGTACATCACCAGAAGTCATCGACTTAGCTGAAGACAGAGATCAGTTTAGAAACATGATGGATAAATTAGGTATTCCAATGCCTGAAAGTGGCATGGCAACCACTGTTGAAGAAGCTCAGACAATTGCCAACAAGATTGGTTATCCAGTCATGGTTCGTCCATCTTATGTATTAGGTGGTCGTGGTATGGAAGTTGTTTATGATGATGAAGCAATGACTGATTATATGAAAGCCGCTGTTGGTGTCACTCCAGACCGTCCAATCTTAATTGACCGTTTCTTAAATCATGCAATGGAATGTGAAGCTGACGCTATCTCTGATGGTAAGCATGCTTACGTACCTGCAGTTATGGAACATATCGAATTAGCCGGCATTCATTCAGGCGATTCAGCTTGTATTATTCCTTCTAAACACATCTCAGAACAACATCTCAAAACTATTAAAGAATATACAAGAAAAATCGCTGAAGAAATGAACGTCATTGGCTTAATGAATATGCAGTATGCCATTGAAGGCGACACAGTCTTTGTACTTGAAGCTAACCCAAGAGCATCACGTACAGTACCACTAGTTTCAAAAGTATGTGGTATCCGTATGGTTCCATTAGCAACTGATATCATTACATCAGAATTAACTGGTCGTCCATCTCCACTTGATGGTTTAGGTGAACGTGAAATCCCTTATTATGGCGTTAAGGAAGCAGTCTTCCCATTCAACATGTTCCAGGAAGTAGACCCTGTATTAGGCCCAGAAATGCGTTCTACCGGTGAAGTTCTTGGTATCGCAGATTCTACTGGTGAAGCCTTCTTTAAAGCTCAGGAAGCAGCTAAATCAGAATTACCAACAAGTGGTACAGTACTGATTTCAGTCAACAATAAGGACAAACCTGAAGTTGTTGAACTCGCAAAAATCTTCTACAACAATGGTTTCAAAATCGTCTCAACTCATAAGACAGCTAAATTGATTGAAGCTGCAGGTATTCCTTGCAAACGTATTAAGAAGCTTTATGAAGGCAGACCAAATATTCTTGATGCATTATCTAATGGAGAAATTTCATTGATTGTTAACTCTCCAGTTGGTAAAGACAGTATTCATGATGACAGC
>JAGBPZ010000164.1 GCA_017633115.1 Erysipelotrichaceae bacterium
CGTTCCTAATGCCACATTTGATTTTACAATCACACCGGTAGATGCTGACAACATTGTTGATTCAAATGATACACAGTTGTCTGTATTAAAAGGTATTCCTGGAGCAACAATCAGCTCAGCCTCTTTCACACCTGAAAGTACTAGCTACACAACTGTTCAGGAAGGTGATGAATCCGTCACCCTTGCAAATAACCAAAAATATGCCAAAAGCGAAGTGACGGTTGATTTCTCTCAGGTCACTTTTAATGAACCTGGTGTCTATCGTTATAAGATTACTGAACAGGCAACTAATGAACCTGGTATGACAAATGATGAAAATCCTGATCGTTATCTTGATGTCTTTGTCACATCAGATGATGATGGCAATCTGACAATTGCCAATACGATTCTTCATACGAATAATGATGCCGTATTAACAGATGGTTCTAATCCTGAAGGAAAACCAGATAGCTACACCAATATATATCAAACATATGATTTAGCACTCAGTAAAACTGTCACAGGTAATCAGGCTTACCGTCAGCAGTATTTCCCATTTACTGTAACCATCAGCCAAGCCGATCCATTAGTCAAATATGATATCACAAACGTGGATGCATCTGTGACTATTGATGGCACTTCTTATTCAAATCCAGTGTCAATCACAACAGATGAAAATGGTGAAGCTACATTTACCCTTTATCTTAAACACGGTCAATGTGCATCCATCAATGGTTTAACAGCGACTACTACATATTCAATTACCGAGGAGCAGCGTGACTACACTGCCAGCATTGTCATTAATGACGGCGATACAATCAATGACGTAGCGACATCTTCACAAACAATTACGACTGATACGACTGTCGCTTACACTAATGAAAGAAACGGCATTATTCCTACTGGTGTCGTGATGAATAATGGTCCAATCTTAGCTATTATGGGTATTGCTTTAGCAGGTTGTGCTGTTTTGATATTTGCAACCCGCACAAAGAAAGATAATGACTAAACGCTCACTGATGACTATTACCTATTCAATCGTTTCATTTTACGAAAAACTCCTTTCAGAAATACTGCTAATAGTCATCAGTGTTTGTCTTTTTATTACCGGTCTCATCGTCTATGAAAACCATGTGATGGTCACTACGGGTTATCAGAAAAACTTCCGTGAGTATAGTCCCTCCCGCTCATTTCGTTTTCCTGAGCTTAATGGTGCCATCGCCTGGATACGCATTGATAATACCCCTATTGATTACGTAGTCATGCAGGCTGATAATAATTCGAAATATCTCAATAGACAGCCTGATGGCAGCTTTGCCCTATCAGGCTCAATTTTTCTCGATTATCGTAATCAGAGCGATTTTAGTGATGACTATTGTCTGATTTATGGCCACCATATGGCTAGTCAGGCAATGTTTGGCAGTCTGGATCGATATTATAAGGAGTCATATTTTAAAAAACATCGTCATGGTACTTTGACATTATGTGATGGTACAGTTTTTCAAATGACTGCCTTTTCAATTCTTAAAGGGCGTGCAGATAATCCTATCTATTATGAACTGCCTGGTATTTCAATGACACAACGTTTAAACATTATTAAACGTGAGTCACACACCTACTTTGCACCAGACAATCATCACATCTTGGCGTTGTCAACTTGCGCTTCACAGTCATCACTTGACCGCACGATTGTCTTTATGACTCTTTCAAGGAGCTGATGTTTTTTGACCAATCAATATTTATCATCACGTATACGTATTATCTTGTTGATTTTACTGATTATCTCTTTCTGTTTGTCCAGTCATTTAAATGCATATGCATCTGATACATCCGATTTGTCTTCATCAACAGATACATCTGAAGTCGTTACGCCTTCTGAAGATCTACAAGACGAAGAATCATTAGAAGTTGACGAAGATGATTCATCCACTGCTAACACCCAAACAGAATCATCCCTGCCTCCAACAACTGATGATCCATACGCTCAGCTTCAGGAAACCTATCATCAATCTCAGGTCTTTAAACTGAAGACTGTCGCTTCTGAGTATCAGAACGTTTCCATGGATGACTATGTCGTTGATGTTATTCCTTATTATGATGCCTATCAGGATGTAATTGTTAATTCTCATTTAAATGAAACGGATAACAAGGGACGCGGCAACATTAACCCCTATTTAAAGAAAATCGTCATTCCTGACACAATCAATGTCAGCGATTTTGGCCATGTTGAGCTGACGATTAACTTTAAAGATCATGCCACTGGTGATTTGCTTAAATCTTGTCAGTATACGATGTCCCTATCTGATGTCATCGATGAATATAACTTATTCAAAAAGGATGGTCATTACTATATTCTTAATACCGATACAATGTGGAAGAATATCATGATGACCTACAGTCAGACCTGGGATTATGATGAAATCTCAACAATGATAGAGAATGCACCAATCTATCATGAAGTAGGTGTACAGACTTCGACAAATAAGACGTATAATCGTGTTTATTATCATGTTGGTGACAATTATACTTATACATCACCAACAAAATTATTTGAGAATGCGATTGTCAATGAATCAATTCAGGCTCAAGGTACTGGACGACTGGCACTGGCAGCTGTTGGGCACTATTGGAGCGATGATGATTCTGATAATTATATTTATGCCTATGATTATAACGATATCGATGTCATCGGTAAAAATATATATCTTTATGAGGAAGGTGATGAAGAAGATCCGATTGTTTGTTTATACAAAGGTGATGAACTCTTACACGACAGTGATATAACCGATCTATATGAATACTACTCTTATGGTTCAACGTCTTTCACTCTGCACGATTATGGTTTTGTCACTCTTTGGCTTGATGCCAATCTCAATCTTAAAGCGAGTGTAGACATTATGGTCGATCGTACAGGTTCATTGACACTTGAAAAACGTGTTGAAAATCATGAAGCCAATGAAAATGAACTTTATGAATTCCACATTCGTTTCTCTAAAGATCAACAGCCTTGGACTGGTCAAGTGGATATCAATGATATCCCAGATAATGTCACTGTATCTGGTTTATCAGAATTTGAAGGTGGATTAGTATCGATCTACGACTATTTGACCGTTAAGATGCCTGCTGATACATCATTAACGCTCAAAAACATTCCCGTTGGTGTCTCCTATGAGATTGAAGAAGTCGCTAATGATCAGTATACAGTCCAATCAGTTAATGAGTCCGGTGTCATTGATGCTGATGGTGAAGCTTCGCAATTCACCAATATCTATAGTCAGCCCCATGATCTTTCATTAGACAAACGTGTCATCGGCAATCTTGGTAATCATCAGGAATATTTCACCTTTAATGTACACCTCAGTCATCTTAAAGCTAATGAGCATTACACAGTTGACTTAAGTCAATGCGATGAAACTGCAGGCACACATACCAATGCATCTTCAATCACAAGTGATAAGAATGGTAACGCATCCTGCACATTCTATCTGAAAGATCTTCAAACTATTACCCTGAAATCATTACCAGACCTTGCTCATTTTGATATTACTGAGCATTCTAATGACTATCAGGTATCATTTACCACTTCATTAGAAGATTCAGGTACAAATCAATGCATTGGTGATTTATCAGATGATTTAAGCATTCATTATATCAATAAGCGCGAAGGCGTCATCCCAACAGGACATTCCTCTTATCAATTGTCAGGATTATTCATCGTCTTCATATGCTTATTACTCATCGTGAGACGTTTACGACACCACCATGTTTAAAACGGCAATTATGATACCCTGCCTTAATGAGGCAGGGTCCATAAAGAAAGTGATTGAACAATGTCGCCATGAATTACCAGAAGCAACTATTTATGTCTACGACAATGGATCAACAGATCAAACAGTCACTCAGGCATTAGCTGCTGGAGTCATCATACGCTATGTCACCAAACGTGGGAAAGGTCATGTCATCAAGCAAATGTTTAACGATACAAATAGTGATTGCACCATTATCATTGATGGAGATGATACTTATGATACTACGTGTTTAAAATCATTAAGAGATACCATTGCATCTGGATATGATATGGCTATTGCTGATCGTTTAAGTCTGGACTATTATCACACCCCTCAATCATTCGGACATAAAGTTGGCAATTATTATCTCAACCTTTTACTTAGACTTTTATTCCATCGAGACATCAGGGATACTCTTTCTGGATGTCGGGCAATGAGTCTTAACTTCATAAAGATGTGTCAGCTTCAATCATCAGGATTCACTATCGAAACTGAACTGACTTTATTGGCAGTGACCAATGCCCTTAATATCAAGTGGATTCCGGCTCATTATCGTGAACGAAAGAGCGGTCATTCGAAGATCAACACCTTTAAAGATGGGTTACAAATCATTTGTATGTTGTTGCATTTTTATGTCTTAAAGCACTATGAAGCGTTATCGTAAGTTAATCTATTGGTTCATTATTATTGTCATATCGATACTGCGACTATGGCTCCAGGTCAATCTCAATTACATCGTAGTTTATGCATCAATTGATGACAATATCGCCATTTTGCAGACAGAGTCACTAATTAACGACCAATATTTAGGATCATATAACATGATGACACTCGCTAAAGGTTATGTTTATCCCTTCTTTCTTTATGCATGTCATCAACTTCATATTCCCTACTGTCTTGGTTTAGGCATCTTAATCGTTCTGAGTCATCTTATGATGTTAAAAGCATTTATCTGTTTAACTTCTAACAGACGACTGCAGCTGATTTTCTATTGTGTCATTAGTTTTATACCAATTAGTTACGCATTTACTAATACCCTCTATTTTTATCGAATCAGCTTAACGGCTCCACTTACGCTTATTGTAATCAGCTGCTTGATTATTCTTTACAATCAAACTTCGCAGCCTCAAATAATCATCTGGAGCTTGATAACTGGTATCAGTTTATGGTGTGTCATGAACTGCCGTGAAGATAGTCATTGGGAACTTGCCTTCGTTATATATGCTTTGTATTTATTTGCACTTAAAAATTTGAAACAACGCTCATTCAAAAAAGTAATGTGTTCTTTTTTAGTGATAGTGACGATTTATTACCTCCCAACATTCATGATTAGTCAGGTAAACAAAAAGCATTATGGCATTTCTCTTTTAAACGACCGCGTTAACGGACCGTTCGCTTCGATGATGAAACTCATGTACAGTGTCGCGGATCCAAATAAAGATGATGATGTCTGGTTTACGTATGCAATGCTTGAAAAATGTATTGATGTAAGCCCTTCTTTAGCATCTATTGTACCTTCTATTGATCATGCTTATCATTCATGGGCTTATGTCTATTTCCCTGAGTGTGGCTGTATAAAAGGCGACTTTATGCAATGGGTCATGCGTACTGCCCTTACTGAAGCCGGCTATTATCACAATAATGCCACTGAAACACTGACTTTCATTGAATCAATCAATCGCGAACTCAAGGCAGCTTTTAACGAAGGCAAACTCCCATATGACCATTTGTTTCATCCATCATCCTCTCTTAGAGGCATCTCATCACATGATACAAAACTCATCATCAAAACGGCTGCTTATGCCATTGAGAGTTTACGTTATCCTCAATGCTTGTTTCATAATCCTCAACCAATTGCCTCTGATGAATGGATCAAACGCTGTGAAGCTATCACCGGTATGTCACTTACTCAAGAGTCAATGAATACATCACAAAAGAAACAGATACGTAATGTGTGTTTCGTTTTGACATCGCTCTATCAGATTGGCTCACCTGTTGTCTCAGTCATCGTCTTAATTGTCAGTTTATACAACTGCTTTAAAAAGAGAAAACTGAATCAAGTAAGATTGTGGGTCATAGGTTTACTCATCAGTTCGATGTTGCTTGTAGCAATGGTGACCATCTTTACTACATTCCTCAATCCTATAGACTTCTATAAGTATACGACACCTTATATGTCGATTATGACTTTTATCATGTTTCTATTAATCGCCGATTTTTTAGAAACAAATGTTTAAAAGGACGAATCCATCACTAAAAAATGGCTTCGTCCTCTTTTGAAATTAACATCTATTTGTTTTCTTTTTATAACAAACAACTTTGAAACTATTTCATACTTAATCTCATAAATTAAAATCAAGAAAATAGATTAAAATAAAAAATGGCGCTTGGAACAGGATTTGAACCTGCGCACGGTATGACCCGCCTACTCGCTTTCCAAGCGAGCCTCTTAAGCCCCTTGAGTATCCAAGCACGTACCTACACTATAAACAAAAGACAAGAAATTGTAAATAAAGAATATTAATAAATATCATAACTTTTTGAAACCCTTCGTAATAGTAATGAACTCATTTTCAATTTATTTTATAATAAAATCAGGTGGTGAGAAGTATGAGTCGATATGAAATGGATCAGATTAGTTGTGAACACTGTCACCATGTCCACGACTATGTCAACTATCGTGTAGTTAATATTGCGATTGAGCCACAACTTAAGGACGCTATTATGGATGATTCCATATTCACTTTTACCTGTCCAGATTGTGGTTTCACAAAAAACTATCATCATCCCCTGTTTTACTATGACCCAGAGCAACAATTCATCATAGAATATAGTGCTGATTTTGAACGTTTCAAGCACTTTATTTCCTTATTTCATCAACATAATATTTTTGACAAGTATACTATTCGTTGGACTGATAACTGGTATACATTCAAAGAAACCATTCAAATCATTGACCATCAACGTGATGATCGTGTGATTGCGATGTATAAGAAATTATTGTTGGATGACTTCCGTGTCAGAAATCCTGAATGCGGCACTGCCATGGCACTTTATGATGTGACTGATGAAGAACGCCTTGTTATCATAAGTGAGAATCTTGAACCACGATTATACAGTTTTCCTAATAAATGGTATGACTCAGTCATCAATAAACCAATCACACAAAAAGTTTTAAAATACGGTAACACACTCATCCTTGATGATGATTATGTGCGTGATATTACGAATATGGATGTCACAGTCAAGATTGCTGATGTCAAATTACCTCTCGAGCAGAAAAACTATATTCTATCTATCTATGATGATGGCTTTATAGGTGATCATGTCCTTGTTGATACCCTCCATAGTATTAAACCAATTGAAGGTATCATTGAAAATATTTTTGATGATAATATCCGTGATTTACCTTTTGGCATCAAAACCATTAAACATATTGTGTATAACGATGAAGAAAGGGATACTTTCTCCCCATTCTTCGCTGATATTCATGCCCATATCACTCAGAATGATGTCTATACATTACTGGATATATTAATGGATACTGTCATCTATATTCCAATGCATTATAAAAATAAAAAAATCTCAACCATGGCCATTGAGATTCATACCCACCAACAGTTAATACCGCTTTATACATCTAAGGATTTCTGTCAAAATCAAGAAAATGTCCTCTATTTCCGAGAAACCTTTGATAATATCATTCATCAGGATATTATTACCGCTGATGGTTTTGTCATCAATCCACAAATGCCTGAGTTCCTTGTCGTTGATGAAAGTTTCATTCATCTTTATGATAATTACAAGTTAACTCATCAATATTCATACAGCTAATGAAATAATGGCACCCCTAAGGGTGCCAACTTTTTATATATTTCGATTGAGACAGCGTCTGCCACTGACATCTTCCAAAACGATTTTATACATGACGATATCGTCAAGAAAAGCTTCATTGTATATGAACCCTTCGTAACCACAATGAGTCAAAATAAAATCCAAACCATCATCATATTGATCACGGTCTAACTCTTCCATCTTGCCATGAGCCATAATCGAATCATATGAACATGACACCATTTCATATGGAGTTTCAAAATAGTTATAAAGAATTTCGCTTTCAATAGCTACAAAAGGATTCTTTTTGATCAGTGCATTAGCACGACTTTCCTTATTGATAAAAACATATATAACCAATTCCTCTTCCACAACGTCAAAGCCATAAGATAAAGGTATGATATATGGATAAGGATCATCATGAAAAGCAATATGCAACGTATCACTCGCATTGAGAATCTGTGCAATTTCTAAAAAGTTGTCAATTTTAATTCCGGTTTTATACATAATTTCTCCATTGTAGACTTCAACATTTCATAATTATGAGAACCATTGACAATTTAACACGTTTCAAAAACAGAATCAATAGTCAATTTTTAGAGTAATCCGGGAAACATCTGATCACTGTCGAGAACAATTGTCACTGGTCCATCATTAGTCAAAGTAACTTTCATATCAGCACCAAAAATACCACGTTCTACTTTAACATTATATTGTTCTAATGTCTTGTTAAAAGCATCATAAAGTGGTGATGATAAATCCGGTTTAGCAGCCTCGACAAAGCTTGGTCGACGGCCTTTTTTGGCATTGGCATATAAAGTAAATTGTGAAATCGACAAAAC
This sequence comes from Erysipelotrichaceae bacterium, assembly GCA_017633115.1. Taxonomy (GTDB): domain Bacteria; phylum Bacillota_I; class Bacilli_A; order Erysipelotrichales; family Coprobacillaceae; genus RGIG9341. The sequence goes on from JAGBPZ010000164.1 coordinate 8,444, forward strand.
ACTACCACCAACATCAAGTAATGAACGATTCAGTTTGCCATGATCATCTTCAAACACACGAAGATTGACAATCTTCTCTACCATACGATTAATAATTGCCTGAGTATCACTATCTTTAAAGCCGACTAATATCATATAACCATGCTCGATTGCGCCATTAACTTGACCTTCAATAACAACATCGGCATGGGATACACGTTGTAATACAACTCTCATAAATGTCTTCCTTTCAAACTAATTAAAAAAATGGTAAAATCATCGTATCACTTATTGCGAGGTAGTTCAAATGTTCAACTCAACTTTAGCCACACAATTACGTCCAGCTCATCTTAACGAAGTATTAGGACAGAAACATCTTGTCGCACCAGGTGCTATTTTAAGACAATTTGTCAATAAAAAGCATCCAATGTCCATTATTCTTTATGGGCCTCCAGGATGTGGCAAAACAACAATTGCGATGGCTCTTGCCAATGATTTAGGTGTTCCTTATCGCCTTTTTAATGCATCTACTGGTAATAAGAAACAAATGGATCAGATTATTGCTGAAGCAAAACTAAGTGACGGCTTATTTGTGATCATTGATGAAGTTCATCGCCTCAATAAAGATAAACAGGATCATTTACTGCCCCATATTGAAAGTGGATTATTGATTATTGCCGGGTGTACTACTGCCAATCCTTTTCATTCCATCAATCCTGCCATTCGTTCACGTTGTCACATATTAGAAGTAAAGCCTCTGACAGATGATGATATCATGGATGGCTTACATCGTGCGCTCATCAGTGAAAAAGGATTTGATCATGTTTACGAAGTTGACGAGGACGCACTTCAGTATATTACCCAGCAATCAGCTGGTGATATCCGATTTGCTTATAATTGTCTGGAACTAGGAACAATCATCACTGAAGACAAGCATGTCACTATTGATGATGTCAAGAGAGCCATTACTCATGCAAATGCCCGCTATGATAAAGATGAAGATCAATATTATGATACTCTGAGCGGATTACAGAAATCGATTCGTGGCAGTGATCCTAATGGTGCGCTCTACTATTTCGCTAAATTGATTGATGCGAATGACATTGAATCACTCGAACGTCGTCTCATCACAATTGCGTATGAAGATATCGGCCTGGCTAATCCCAATGCCTGCATGCGAACAGTCATGGCTTTTCAGGCAGCCAAAACGATAGGTTTCCCTGAAGCTCGTATTCCAATTGCGAATGTCATCATTGAACTCGCGCTATCCCCTAAATCACGCTCTGCCGATGAATCTATTGGCCGCGCTATGGCATCTTTGGAGGCTTCACCACATGACGCCCCTTCTTATTTGCGTTTAACACCAGTAGGATTAAGCGATGAGGAACGTTATGATTATGATCGTCCTGAATTATGGGAATATATCCAGTATCTGCCAGACGACATTCGTCAAGAACAATTCTATATTCCTCAACGCACCAGCCAATATGAAAACATGCTGGCGGATAATTATATGCGTATTCTTAAGCATGGACGTACCAACAACATGCCTGCGCTTAAAAAACGTATTCCAAGAAAAAAGTAAAGTGGTATAGACTCTATACCACTTTTCTTAAGGTAATATTTAGATAAATTTCTAAATAGATTATTGAAATGTAACAACGACCATACTATAATCTATTTAGAAATAATTCTAAACAGATTGGAGGTTAAACAATGGGATTTGCGGAAACATTTAAAGCCCTTTCTGATCCAGTCAGACGAGACATCTTAATCTTACTTAAGCAAGGTAGAATGTCAGCCGGTGAAATAAGCGAAAAGTTTGATATGACCAATGCGACTATTTCATACCATCTACGTATTCTCAAGAATGCTGATTTGATATTCGAAACTAAGTATAAAAATTATATCTATTACGAACTCAATACATCTATTGTTGAAGAAACAATTCTGTGGCTTAGCGATTTAAAAGGAGGTCCAGAAAATGAATAAAAAACTAATTATCTTCACAAGTCTTCTTATTTTATGCCCTATGATCTTTGGTATCGCCATCTATAATCGTTTACCTGAAACACTCCCTACTCACTGGAATTTCAATGGTCAAATTGATGGCTATTCATCACGTCGTTTTGTTGTTTATATTATGCCATTAATGCTTCTTGCGATTCATCTCGTATGCTCTCTAGTAATCAGTCTTGATCCTAAAAACCAAAATGTCAGTCGTAAAATCAAAAATTTAGTTTTATGGATTGTCCCTGTTGTGAGTGTATTCGTTTCCTATGCCATCTATTCTAATGCATTAGGAAAAACAGTTGACATAACAACTCTGCCATTTATGTTTATAGGCATCCTATTCATGATTATTGGCAATTACATGCCTAAAACACGTCAAAATTATACCATTGGTATTAAAATTCCATGGACTCTTGATAACGAAGATAACTGGAACGCCACACATCGCTTTGCCGGCAAGTTGTGGTTCGTCGGTGGTTTCATCTTTCTGATAGCTTCTATTTTAAAGATTGTGAATCCTCTTATTGAGATCATTTTCGTATTAGTGATTGCCATCATTCCAACTATCTATTCTTATATCTATTACAGGAATAATCAATAAAGCTTCAAAAGACATCGTTGACCATTAGAAACGATGTCTTTTTTTATCACTTCATGACAATTTTAAAATGTATTATGACACACTAAAAAAATGAGTATGGTATAATATCCAAAAGAGATGAAGGAGGGTCATTACTTTGGATGCATTATTTCATCGTACCAGCGTTCGTCAGTTTACTGATGAACCGGTGTTTAAAGAAGACATTATTAAAATTTTAAAAGCTGGTATGCAA
>JAGBPZ010000037.1 GCA_017633115.1 Erysipelotrichaceae bacterium
ATCCTCATCATGCTTATGGATTCCATGAAATGATGCAGGAGTTATCTGATTTGTTGCGTGCTCATATCATTTAGGGGGATCATCAATGAAGAAAACAGTTGCTGGTATAGTGGCAATACTCTTTGTGGTATGTGCGATTTATGGTGGTGTGACAATCTTTGTACAGAATAAAAAGTCAAGTCATCTTGATGAATGTGAAGATGTCATTGATGAAGTTGTGACTGCTTATGAACAAACAGATCAGTCTCCCAACAATGTCCGTTTAGTGACTACACTGTCATCCATGAATAAGTCCTATACTGTTTCAAGCATGGAAGATCATTATGTGAAAGTCAAGGGTCTGTGTCCTGATGGTGGTGAGATCACTTTTGTTTTTAATGGTGATGCGACAGCTGTAGGATTGTGTAGTGTTCATGAAGGTAAAATCGTTGAGCGTTTAAGTGAACCTAAGGCCATGTATTACCGTTTCATGTATGTTTTAGCTGATTATAAGTCCTACTATCGTTCAGCTAATATTGACAGTGATCAATTAAATGCCTCAAACATGTTGAATGCTTTTTATCGTTCACAGTCCTACAACAATAAAAACAGCTGGCCAAAAATCACAATTGAGGGCAAGACTTATGCTTTAATGCCTCGTTATAATGATGATCGCAGTGTTGATATCATCGCGACAAGCGACTTGATTCCTTATGAGAAGGGAAGTGTTAAAGTCGTGAAGGATGCCGACTATGTTTATGATTTAAAGGCAGATGAATGGGTGAAACAGTAAACAATCAAGCTATTGCATTTTCTTAATTCATGCTTTATAATCATCCTAGATTCTATGAAGAAGATTAAATAGTGGAATTGTGGAGAGAGACCATGGGTGGTGAAAATGGTTCAAGGAAGCTATGGGACACTTTGGAGAATGTGATCAAAGCTCACACGTCAATCCGCGTTAAGGATAGAGTGCATGCCAACGCATGAACTAAGGTGGTACCGCGTTTATAACGTCCTTAGACAGGGACGTTTTTATTTTAAGGAGGGAATTATGGCTTATACTGCACCTAGAGGAACAGTCGATATTTTACCAGATAAAAGCAGTCAGTGGATGCGACTGGAACAGCTGATTCGCACGATTTGTGCTAACTACAACGTCAAAGAAATGCGCACGCCAATCTTTGAACATACAGAATTATTTAACCGTGCCGTTGGTGATACAACTGATGTCGTCACAAAAGAAATGTATACTTTTAACGACAAAAAAGGACGTTCAATCACATTACGTCCTGAAGGTACTGCAGGGATCTGTCGTGCTTATGTTGAAAATAAAATGTATGCCAATGCGGAAAAGTTGACTAAAGTTTATTACTTAGGTCCAATGTTCCGTTATGAACGTCCTCAGCATGGTCGTCAGCGTCAATTCCATCAATTTGGTGTCGAAATGCTTGGTGTTGAATCACCATATGTTGATGTCGAATGCATGTTGATGGCAGTGACTCTTGTTGAAACCTTAGGTATTAAAGATATCACTTTACATATCAATTCATTAGGTGATGATGAATCACGTGATGCTTACCGCAAAGCTTTACAGGATCATTTCCGTCCGTTCTTAGGTGAGCTTTGTCATGACTGTCAGGAACGTTTTGACAAGAATCCATTACGTATTCTTGACTGTAAAGTTGATGCCAAACATGAAGCAATGAAGAGTGCGCCACGTACGATTGATTATTTATCGGAAAATGCGAAAGCTCATTTCGATAAAGTCTGTGAATTGCTTGATGTATTAGGCGTTGATTATGTCATCGATACAAATCTTGTCAGAGGTCTGGACTATTATTCTCATACAGTTTTTGAAGTTATTAGTGATGATCCTAAGCTTGGTGCTGGGGCAACTGTTGGCGGTGGTGGCCGTTACAACGGTCTAGTTGAAGAACTAGGTGGTCCATCGACTCCAGGTATCGGTTTTGCTTTTGGTATGGAACGTCTGTTGATTGCCTTAGAAGATCAGGCAACAAGTGATGATGAAGGTATCGATGCTTACATTATGCCTTTAGGTGATCAGGCAAGAGACATGGCACTACAGCTAGCTACAGTATTACGTGCTAATGGTTTCACAATTGATATGGACTATGTTGGCAGAGGTCTTAAAGGACAATTCAAATCAGCTGACCGTTTCAAAGCAGCACTCAATATCATCATTGGTGATGAAGAAGTTGAGGGTGGTTATGTTCAGGTCCGTAATAAGAAGACCAGAGAACAGGCAAAAGTCAATGTTGATGAGATTGTTGATTATATGATTAAGTATTTTGAGGGGTAAAGAAACATGTTAAGAACACATAATAATGGTGAACTCAGATTAAGTGATGTTGGTAAAACTGTCACATTAATTGGCTGGGTGGCAAAGAAAAGAAATCTTGGTGCACTTGTATTCGTTGATTTAAGAGACCGTTATGGTTTAACACAGATTATCTTTGATGAATCATTTGATGCAGCTTTAAGAGAAGTCAAAAATGAGTACATTTTAAGTGTCACTGGTACAGTTGTTGAAAGAAGTTCGAAAAATCCTAAGATGCCAACAGGTGAAATCGAAATTGAAGCCAAAGAATTCACAGTTGTCAACAAAGCTGACGTCCCACCAATCATCGTTGCTGATGAGACTGATGCATCTGAAGAAGTACGTATGCAATATCGTTACTTAGACTTACGTCGTTCTGTCTTACAGAAGAACATGATGACTCG
>JAGBPZ010000165.1 GCA_017633115.1 Erysipelotrichaceae bacterium
CGTAAAACGTTTTTAATACTATCTTCATCAAGTATTCTACATAATTCATCAAACACAATTGGTGGCATAGTCTGATAACGAATTAGCCATCTGGCTGCTAAGAGAGGTCTTAGAACATAGAAATACTTTTTCAAAACAACTTGATCTTTATCCTCAATATGAGTCTGGTAAGTCTTCTTAGCCATACTCATGTAGTGATACAGCAACTTTTTAGGTTGAAAACAGCTTTCAAGTAAAGCCATAAACTCATCATAATCATCCGTTTTGATGTATTGAATCGGTGAATAGAACCATTCATAAATAGAAGGATTGCTTTTAGACAATAAGACTAATGCCTTTTTTAAATCCCATCCATTGATATCTAAAACATCATCAAGTTTCCAGTTGATGACATCATCTAAAGGATCAAGTCGTAAGTAATCTTTTAGTGGTCGTACATAGATGAATCTGACATCATAATCACTATCCGGTGAGTCAAAACCCCATGCTCTGCTTCCAGATTCACAAGCATACAAGATCTTGACATGTTGATCTTTTTCAATCATATGAAGTTCATCTATGAGTGCCTGTCTTTCAACATTCATCTTTATCCCTCCCTTCTTTTAGATATATCTATTGTAATCAATTTATAGAATTTTAACATCCTCTTTCATCTTATTACACTATAAATATACATACTATCATCTTTATTCACTTAACTGATCAATGGCTTTTAAACCTATATCATTAGATATATAGATAATAGAATCTTCATCAATCACATTTGAACTTAGACAAACTTTTAATTTCATCAATGATATTTCTAAAGCTTCATCTTGTGATTGACTGAAGTTATTAAAGTTGTCTAATAGTTCATCACAGGTTTGTCTTAATAAAACCAGGCACTCTTGAGATGAATATTTTGATGACGATTTCACAATACCAATCATCTCTAATATATAATCAAGAATCATCGTTTGTAACTGCTCAGAATTCATAATAGTTACCTCCTATCATCTTAGAGGTATCATGAATATCATTTTAATACCTGAATCAATACAAAATCGACAAATAATCGTAGTCTTAGTTTCATTAAAAAAGCATGAAGTGTGACACTCCATGCCTTCAATACTTAATTATTTTTGATAATAGATACGATTGTCGTCAATCCAGAAAGTTCTTCGCTGACTGTAAAGTTGATCTAAAGCATTAATGTTGTTGACGAAAAGATCAATACCGCTGTCACGTTTTGTACGTAATTGATCGACAGCTTTTTTATTACTAGCGGCAGCAAATTTTTTAATATCTTTACCATGAGCCTGTAACGCTTCATCTATTGGTGTTCTATTGGCGATTGGCACCTGTTGAAGAACATCACCAGCACCTTTAGCGACATGACCTAAAGCTTTAAGAGCCTGACTTTCCACACTGCCCTTAGAATAGACATCAATCTTTCTGATACAGTTTTTGTAAAGTATTGTGTATTCCTTATCTTTCGCAATCAATGATTCATTGACTGTCGTTAAATAAGCTGAATTGAAATTACCCTGTAACATGACTTCTAAGAATGTGGCATAAGCAAAGATATACATAGCCATGTGGTAATTATTGAAATCATTCAAGATTGCTTTAACTTTCTTATCGACATCAGTTTTATGATAAATTAAATCTTTCTTATTATCTCTTTTTAAATTGGCTTCTACCTGATGACGATAAAAGACAATCTTTGCTTCACTGTCACGCTTGATATCTAAGACAACCTGATGCTTGTTGCTGATAAAAAGCTCCTGTCCATAATTGTATTTCAAGGTCTTCATAATGTCAGCTAACGTATTTAAGTTACCTTGCATCTCAGATTTTTCTTTAAGTTCTAAGAATTCCAGAATTTCTTTTGCAACATCTTCAATACCATCTAATGATTTTTCAACTTTCATAAGAGCTGCGGCCACCGCCATATTGGCGAAAACTGTTGGTGCTGCTGACAGTGCACCTACTGGCACTAAGTCAGCCTGAGCCGCAATCTTACTACCTTCCATGATTGTGCCTGACATCTTGCCATTATTTTTCTTCATCAATTTTAAATCGTCGTCAAAATTCTTAGGACATTTCACCTTACAAAGAATCTCTTTGGCAGTACCCTTATTGTTTTTAACGATTTTGACAATCTCACTCATCGAATTAGCCAATAAACCACCATAGGCAAGAATATCATTGATCTCATAAGATTGAAAACTCATTAACTGAAGTTCATCTTTCATCTCTTCAGGATAATAATCAAATTCTATATAGTCTTGATCAACTATTTCTGTCTTAACTTCGCTCATGTCAATCACTCCTTGTACAAGTCTATTGTACTCATCAAATAAAGCATTATGCAATGACTTTCACAAAGTCATCTGCCAATTTTTCTAAGTATTCTTTTCTTTTAAGAGTATTTAACCATTGTTCAGGAATAGAAGATGCTCCATAAATAACGCCTGCTACTGCTCCAGTGATTCCCGCAACTGTATCAGTATCATAACCAATCGTCACCGCTATCTTGATTGCTTCCTCATAATTGTGACTGTGGAGAAGACTGTATATGACCCCTTTTAGTGTTTCAACTACATAGCCATTTTCATCAGCTAAATCTTCCATTTTCAGACCATGAACGTCTTCAAACTCAGGTCTTAATTGGTCAATGACTTCTTTACTAAAATACAGCTGATATGGACATCTCATCGTGACAAGTATGGCACGATGAATATCATAGCCATTAATGATTCGGCGTAATAATTCGGTATAAATGACACAACACATTTGACTGATTTCATGAGCATGTGTTAACGAAGAGCCTTTTGAAATGACTTCACAGGTCTTTTTAAAATCGAAATCATTAAAAATACAATAAAGTGAATAAGGTAAGATACGCATTAATGAACCATTCCCATTATCGTAGAAAGAATCCATTCCACACTGATCAGCAGCATAGCCCGATTGATAGTGATCTAAAGCATGTGCCACGGTACCTCCTAAGCCAAACGGATATGATAACGAAGTATATTGTCCATGATACCACCAGTTGATAAATGATTTCATGATATCATCACTATCGAAGTGCCCTTTTCTGACAACTGAATCCATGCTGGCGACAATCATTGAAGTATCATCACTCCATGCACCAGCTGGTATACGAGAACCCCAATAACTTAATGGCGCATCACTTTCACATCCCACCATATCACCTAAAGTCAAATGACTGATTTGTTCACGTGTCAAAAACTCATAAGGTACACCATAAGCATCACCAACCGCAAATCCCAACAAGGCATTCATAGTTATATCTTTTCTTGATGTTAACACTTTTAGTCCTCCAAAAAAGTTACCTTGATATGTTCATCAAAGACATTTGATAAATCAGTATATTTAAAATGTTTTGGTAAAATGATTTCTTTAAGTTGAGGACATTCTTTAAAAGCTTCACGACCAATTGTCTGAACACTTGAAGGAACCTTTACGACAGCCAATCTTTGACAAGACTTAAAGGCTTCATCTCCAATCACTAATAATCCTTCACCTAGATCAACACAGCTAAGATTAGAATTGTTTTGGAAGCAACCTTTTTGAATGATGATTACAGAATCAGGTAATGATAATTGTTGAATAGCTGTTTTTTCAAATGTAGATCGCCCTAATATCAATATGCCATCATTGAATTTTATTTCTTTTAATCGTTCACAATGGCTAAAAGCTGAGTGTTCAATCATCATAAGTTCATCATTAAGATACAGTTGTTCAAGCATATGACTGCCGTAAAAACTTGTATCACCAATATAATTAACATTGTTGAGAAGACTGCCTAGTCCAAATAAACAGTTATCAACAAATGTGTTGGCTTCAATACGTTTAAGATTCTTAAATTCATGTGTATCGCCGCTTATCTCAATAAATGTCATATAATCATTCCAGAAAAAGGCACCAACACCAATAAAGTTAATAGTATCAGGTAAGGTTAGACAACCAATAGACGTGTCATTAAAGACATCGTGAGCAATACCAGTGATACCATATGGAATGCGACAATCAATCGTTGACCCTAAATAGTCAACAACAACTGTTCCCTGATTATGAATTTTCTTAAAATAGGCCAAATCATTCCACTTAAATTCATGATCACATGATGGACAATAATGTCCATACTTTGTAACTGTCGTTTGGCCTCTACAGAATGGACAGCGATGACCCGCAATTAAGAGTGTATTATCATCAATCTTAGAGAAATCTTGACGATCTTTAAAATCAACTTCCTTTAATCCTGATTCAAAAAAAGCACCTGCATCAATTCTCAAATCCTTATTATTTGGAATGGTTACCTTTTCAAGATTGTGACAGCGACTGAATGAAAAATCTTCAATCAATTCAAGTTTCTCACCAAAAGTGACTGATTTCAGGTGATAAGCATTATTAAAGGCATGATAACGAATACGTTTAGCATGTGACAAGTCAACTTCTTCAATATCATAGTTGTCTTCAAAAACACTTTTCTTATCAAAAATCTCATAACTGCTACGTCCAATAATTGGTTTATTAGGAGGTAGAACTGGTCTAGCTTCTTCTCCAAGCCATTTAGATAGAATCATTTTATGATCTATATCATCATCTCGATCATGGCCGTATCTCTTAATCTCTTGACATGACGTTTCACCACGATAGTTTATAACGGCAGATCGATCAAAGATACTGCTGCGATAGTTTTCTTCAGTTATTTCAGCAAACAATGAAGGGTTGAGTGTACTTTGCGTAAAATGTTCAACAAGTTCCTTCATCGATACATTGATACTGACATGTATATTTCCATTGTATCCAAATGCTTCATCACCAATTGATAGTAATGTATCAGGCAGATAGATGTCATTAAGCTGAGAACAATGAGAAAATGCACCCATATTTATGGCAACAAATGACTCCAGCTCAACATTTTCTAGGTTACTGCATTTAAAAAAGGCAACCTCGTCAATCAATTGAACGGCTTTCATAACAGCTTTTTTGAAATTTCGACATTCCCCAAAAGCACCTAAACCAATAATCTGTGTATTTTGGGTATCAATCATAGTCAATCCAGATAACGC
>JAGBPZ010000038.1 GCA_017633115.1 Erysipelotrichaceae bacterium
TATTAAGAGAAAGTATTATGTTGCCTATGTTGGCCGTCATCCAGAATTTGATTATGTTTTAAGCTATGATGATGTCAGAGAACGTTATGGTGATAAGATCGTCATCGATACTGATGTTCCTGCAGCATTAGCTGAAGCTATGGGTAGTCATGTCTTTATCTATCGTACAAAGACTAAGAAAGAAATGAATAGTATCATGCAGGCAATTGCCCAGCGTCGATAAAAAAATAAACAGAGATTGAGCTTGTTCAAATCAGCTTAATCTCTGTTTTTTTATTTGTCTGTGACAAACGAAGTTTGTCATCATGTCTTCAGACAGTTGAGCCTAAACAGGCGAAACAGAAAACCACCCGCTATGCGGGTGGAAGATAAAAAGGTTATACAATTACATCACCTTTCCTTCGTGTATAATGAAGGTGTTCAAGCTATCATAAAACGAAAGGAAAGGTGATTTTTGAAAATGGCGAAAAAAGCTAACAGCCTATCTCACACAAAATGGAATTGTAAATACCATATCATTTTCACTCCCAAGTATAGACGAAAAGTAATCTATAATCAATATCGAAAAGATCTGGGAGAAATACTGAGAAAACTATGCAAGTATAAGGGAGTAGAGATTATTGAGGGACATCTGATGCCCGACCATGTCCATATGCTTGTAAGCATACCGCCGAAGATTTCAGTGTCATCATTCATGGGATATCTTAAAGGAAAGAGTGCACTGATGATGTTTGACATGCATGCGAATCTGAAATATAAGTTTGGCAACAGACACTTTTGGGCGGAAGGGTATTATGTATCGACAGTTGGACTGAATGATGCGACAGTCGCAAAGTATATAAGAGAGCAGGAAGCACATGATATAGCGATGGACAGACTGAGCGTAAAGGAATATGCCGATCCGTTTTCCAAAGCAGTGGCAAAAACAAATCAGAAGAAGAGAACCAAGAGCCAGAAAGAAAAATAAATCCCTTTGAGGGATAGCGAGAGTCAAAGGCGATAGCTTGAACGCAGTGAAAGCCCCGCCTTTAGACGGAGCCGGCAACACAGGCTTATAGCCGCACTGCAAAACCACGCCTTTTAGACGTGGTTTTTTATTTTATGTATTTGTAAGGTAATTGAATAGCGCCTGACAGCCTTCACTGATATCTTTGTAGGCTTGCTTGAAATCACCAGTAAAATATGGGTCAGCGATTTCATGACGATATTTTGTATAGTCCATGAGCAGGTGGATCTTGTGTTCTGGATCACCACCACAGATACGGACGATATCATGGTAATTGCCTACATCCATGCCGATGATTAAATCATAGTTATGATAGTCTGATGGTTTAAGAACCTGTGCTCTTTTACCATTGGTACTGATACCATGTTCCGCTAAGATTTCTCTTGCTGGTGGATAGACATAACTGCCAACTCCTCGATTGACGTTATAATCATTAGTGGCTGAAGAGGCAATCACAAACTGATCGTCCATATGGGCTTTATGGACATAATCTTTCAATATAAGTTCAGCCATTGGTGAACGACAAATATTCCCCAGGCAGACAAACATGATTTTTATCATAACTAACTCCTTATATGTAACGAAAATGAATCGTGGCATGATAGCCACGATTTACTCTTCTTCGGTTTTCTTTTTGACTTTACGAGCTTTCTTTTCTTGTAGGCGTTCTTCCTGAAGCGTCATTTCATCAGTGATTTCCATCTGGACACGGACTTTAAACACAACGGAACGGATGACTTTGATGAATAAGTCGGTACGGTCATGATGCTGTGGTTCAACATAAACGGCAACATCATCCTCATTATTAATATAGTATTCAAAGATACTGCAGAACTTTTTATAAGCAATTTCAGTTGAAGATTTGAGAATCTGCAAACGGAATAACTTAGAAATTTCATCAAGAGAATAGACACGTTTTAATAAACAAATGACAATAAAATAGGCAACATGATTACGCGTATAGCGTTTCTTTTCAGGTGCAGGTACAATACCGGCTTTGACATAATTATTAATCATTGTATTGGTGATGGTTTTGTCACCTTCATTTCGTGGCAAAAAATCCAACGTGCTATCGATAATGGCAACGACCTGATCAATGTAGAGTGGGAAATCAGGGATTTCATCCCAAGGAATAAGCTGTACTGACATCTTAAATCACCTCTTATTAATAACGATACTTATTTTCAAGTTAAAAGTCAATCAAAACAAAGTAAGACGGTATTTAATACTAGAATACGCGACCCATACACTTTGATATTTGTGTTGTAATTCAAACAATCTGTGATATAATCAAAAATCGGAAAGGGGTGGCACACTATATGAACATTAGAAATATTGCGATTATTGCCCATGTCGACCATGGAAAAACGACCCTTGTCGATCAGTTATTAAAGCTTTCAGGGACATTGGATGCCCATGAAGAAATCAACGAACGCGCTATGGACTCTAATGCCTTAGAGCGTGAACGTGGTATTACAATTTTATCAAAAACAACAGCTATTTATTATAAGGATTACAAAATCAACATTCTTGATACTCCTGGCCATGCTGACTTTGGTGGCGAAGTTGAACGTATCATGAAAATGGTTGATGGTGTTCTCTTGCTAGTAGATGCCTATGAAGGTACAATGCCTCAGACACGATTTGTTTTAAAGAAAGCCTTAGAAGCTCATGTCAAACCTATCGTTGTCATTAATAAGGTAGATAGACCAGTTGTTCGTATTGATGAAGTTATGGACGAAGTACTGGAATTGTTTATGGAATTAGGTGCTGATGATGATCAGCTCGATTTCCCAACTTGTTATGCAAGTGCCCTTAATGGTACAAGTTCATTAGATCCTGATATCAATACTCAGGAACCAAATATGGACTGTGTTTTCGATATGATCATTGATGAAATTCCTGAACCATTAGTTGAGGAAGAAGGCGGCTTACAGCTTCAGCCAGCATTACTTGACTACAATGATTATGTTGGCAGAATCGGTATTGGACGTATCCAGAGAGGCTCAATCAGCGTTAACGAAAATGTCGTTTGTATCCGTGCTGATGGCAGCAAGACGAACTTCCGTATTCAGAAGCTTTATGGTTTTAAAGGATTACATCGTATTGAAATCAAAGAAGCACATGCTGGTGACATCGTAGCTGTTGCTGGTTTATCTGATATTGGTGTTGGTGAAACAATCTGTTCTCCAGATGCTTTAGAGCCATTACCATTATTACATGTTGATGAACCTACCATTCAGATGGTGTTTGGTACTAATACATCACCATTTGCCGGACAGGAAGGCCAGTTCGTCACTGCCAGCAAGCTTGAAGACCGCTTAATGCGTGAAACAAACAAAGACGTATCATTACGTGTTGAACGTATTCCTAATTCAGAAGAATGGATGGTTTCTGGACGTGGTGAATTACATTTATCAATTTTGATTGAAACATTAAGACGTGAAGGCTTCGAATTACAAGTCTCAAGACCTCATGTTATCACTAAGAAAATTGATGGTGTTGAATGTGAACCTTACGAAGATGTCATGATTGAAGCACCAGATGAAACAATTGGTACAGTTATTGAATCATTAGGTTTACGTCGTGGTATCATGCAGACTATGGATTCCATGGATGGTATGACCAGAGTTCAGTACATCGTCCCATCTCGTGGCCTGATTGGTTTCATGACAAACTTCCTGACAATGACTAAAGGTTATGGTATTATCAACCATACATTCTTAGACTATCGCCCAGCAGATGGCGGTGTCGTTGGTGAGCGTCAGCTTGGTGTTTTGATTTCCATCGATACGGGACAGACAACAGCTTATGCATTAGGTTCAGTTGAAAGTCGTGGCGTTATGTTCGTTGGTCCTGGCATTCAGGTTTATGAAGGTATGATCGTTGGTGAACATGCTAAGAGTAATGACCTGACTGTTAACGTGACGAAAGGCAAACAGATGACCAATACCCGTTCATCTACAAAAGACTCTACAGTCGTCTTAAAACGTCCACGTGTCTTCACATTGGAATCTTGCCTTGACTATATTAATGAAGATGAATTAGTTGAAATCACACCACAGTCAATCCGTTTACGTAAACGTGCATTGACAGAAATGGATCGTAAACGCGAATTCCGTAAAAAGAATGCAAACTAAGAAGGACAATTAAGTTGTCCTTCTTTTTGGAGATACATATGAAAGAAAAAGACTTATTGACATTAGGCTTTAAGGAAACACCAAAAAAACATTTCTATTATCATCAGCAGGGTGATATGATCATCATCGCGGAAGTCATGGGTCAGAGTTTTGCCTTATTGACATCAGTGGCTAAGCGTAAGGAATTATCTTCCTATCTTGACCGTATCGTTATTCATAATCCAGTCGTCAAACGTACGTATCATCAGGATAGTGAGCTGGTCATCATAACTAAGAAAAATGTCAGTGTCGAAGCATTTAAGGAACTTCTTGACAACCTTTATGAAGTTTTAAAAGGCTGCAAGTGTGAATGCCGTCACTGTCATCAGGAAAAACGAGTGAATGTCGTTTATATGGATCGTTCGATCGAGTTATTATGTGATGACTGTTCACAACTGTTAAAAACCAATCCATCTGTTAAGGAATTACGTGTTGGTTTGGGGTTAATGGGAAGCTTGATTTTTGGCTTGATTCCTGCTCTGATTTGGGGTTTCTTTAATCAGATTGGTATGATCATCTCATTGACTGGTATCCTTTTTGGCTTGACAGGTTATTTGGGTTTCCGCATTTTTGCGGGTGGGATGAATCGTAAGGGTTTCTGGCTGAGTATGCTTATGACATATATAGATTTATGGATTGGAGAAATCATTGCCTTGACATTCTCTATCCAAAGTGCTTACACTGCATCAGTCGAACAACATGTCACTTTACTTGAAAGTTTCAGGGTGCTTCCAGCCTTTTTATCGGACTCAGAAGTCTTAGGCGTAATCCTCGCTTATCACTTTTATGCCCTCATTCTTATTATCACTGTTTATGTCATTGCGCATCTGATTTACAAACGTCGTCATTCAAGACCATTAGAGACATTGTAAACTTATGGAAAAGTAACGAAAAAAAATACATTTAAAATTTTGAAATTTTTTCGAATTGTAAGCGCTATACTCAAAGAAAATGATAAAAAAAACTTGCAATACCTATCAAAAGATGTTATATATAATCCCGTCGGAAAGGAAAAAAACATCCATTTAATCGACCTTTTTAGACTACTACAGGAGGATTGACAGATGAAAACAAGAATTGAAGTGCAGTTTAATAATAACAATGTAAACGTAGCAGATATTGAAAAAGCTGTTAAAGAAGATATTAAAGCTCAGGAAATTAGAATCAATTCTTTAGCTAATATTGATATTTATTTCAAACCAGAAGACGGCTCTATCTATTACGTTGCAACTAAAAAAGACGATACTACAGTCGAAAACAAAGAAGCATTACACGTTTAATAAACTAAATGTTGATAAAGTAAAGGTCTGCACAAAGCAGGCTTTTTCTTTGTCTTCATAGATATACATATCAATCATATTTCGTGTATAATAAGGAGTGTACAGGAGGTGCAAAGCATGGAATTCATGATTGTCTTATTGGCGATATTTATTGTTGTCTTACTTACATTTACAACTATCTTATTTGAAATCAGCCGTTCCCGTGCCTTAAAACTTGATGACTTGAGTTGGTTTTTAACTTTGGAAAAACCATTCACATATACGCGTACTGGCTATATGGTATTTATATGTGCAATATGTTATATGTTCAATGGTGTAGGTACCAGATTTTCTGCAGGATGGTTCCTTTATATGATCATTTTTATTGCCTGTGGTGTTGTCGCTGATGCATTGGTACAGTATATTGTCTTGCAGTATGGACGCATGCGCTGCCGTAAACAAATCGAAGCCGCTAAGCGATTAGACAGTGACCTGGTAACCTTTGGTGCAGAGTTTGAAGAAGATCACAATTATATATTATCAGCACCACGTTATGATGAAGTCAGTATGACTAAAAGCATTGTATCACCACAGGATCATCTGGCATTTATGACAGTTGACCAGGGTGAATTTGTCAAAGCTTATGGTGATTATCCACAATTGACATATGATGTTGAGCCATTTGGTAATATTGAAGATGTAAAAGCTAATCTTGCAGATTTACCAGTCAGAGCTACCCAGCTGACAAGTGATCGCAAAATGCCATTTAAAAATGATCGCATTGATGTATTGATGAATGAATATGCAAACTACGATAAGTTTGAAATTCAGCGTGTACTTAAACCGGGTGGCTATTATATCGTAAATCAGTATGGCAGTGAAAATCTCAAAGAAGTTACGAGAATGTTCTTACCAATCGGTTTTAAAAATTCCTGGGATTCTCAAACCTGTGCGCAGACACTTCATGATATCGGTTTTGATATCGTTGATCAACGTGAAGACTTAGGTTATGTCCGTTTCACAAACATCAATCAGATGCGTACCTATTTCAAGAATCGCATCCCTGAACTATCACAGAACGTTGAAAAGTTCAAAGCCATCTATATGAATGCGCTTGAACATATGAAAGCTAATGGTTATTACGAAATGACAACTCATCGCTTCTTAGTTGTCGCTAAAAATAATCATCAGCCAGAATACAAACCTCAACAATAAAAAATGTAAAAATGGAAGCTCCGCTTACTAGATAGTATCAATCTTGATGGTAAAGTGGAGCTTTTTTTGTCATTTTTCAAAGGAATTGGCTACTTGAACTAATCCTTATCTCACTCAATTTCTTAATATTTAAGCGAAACGAAAGTGAAATAAATAGGTATTTTCGTTCTTTGAAAGCGTTTTACAAAAAAATAGGAAAATTATGGAAATATAAAAGATTTATGTTATAATATTTACATATCACAAGGAGGAATAATTTTAATATGGAAAAAGTAGCATTCACAGTAATCGATCCTGTTGGTTTACATGCAAGACCTGCAACTATCTTAGTTAACCAGGCTTCAAAATTCGCTAGTAACATCAACTTAGTTTACAACGGCAGATCTGTAAACTTAAAATCTATCATGGGCGTTATGTCTTTAGGCGTACCTACAAAAGCTAACGTAGAAGTATGTGCTGAAGGCGCTGATGAAAAAGATGCAATCGATGCAATCGCTCAGGCTATCTTAGATCAGAAAGTTACTGATAAAGTTGATCGTTAATTAAGTTTCAATAACTAACGAAAGAGAGAGGAACTCCGGTTCCTCTTTTATCATTTATGGAGGTTATGTTATGGCAAAAACAAAAACACTCAAAACAAATGCTTTACGCCAACTAGATAAAGCGAAAATCAACTATGAAATTAAAACTTATGACTATGATGAAGATCATTTGAGTGGTGATCATATAGTTGGTCAGGTCGATATGGATGCCGGGGATATTTATAAAACATTAGTGTTAAAAGGAGACCGCGATTATCTTGTTTGTTGTATTCCGGTTCTGGAGACGATTGATTTAAAGAAGCTCGCCAAATTATCAGGTCATAAAAAAGTTGAAATGATTCCTCTGAAAGATTTACTGGCGGTAACTGGTTATATGCGTGGAGGCTGTTCACCAATAGGGATGAAGAAGCAGTTTCCTACGTATATGGATGAATCCGCTCTGCGTCCGCGACCTATTGCACTATCAGCAGGTAAGCGTGGTTATCAGATGGTATTGATGTCAACAGACTTGATTAACTTTGTCCATGCAACATGTGGTGATGTCATTAGATAAATAGCTTTATTTGATAGTACTTTCTTTAATCGAGACTCAGTCATTCATTGCATTTGCACATGAGGTTATCTAAAATAAAAGTAGCAGTCTTTACTTAAATATTCAAAGGAAAGAGCAAAATAATGGCACTTAAACATCGTAGACGAGAAACATCACTAGTTAATAAAATCTTCAATCAGACCCTAACGGCTTATATCCTGTCATCAGTAGCCTATGCGATTGGACCATTGGTTGATGGTGCTGTCATTGGCCACTATCTTGGTGTTGACGCTATGGCCGCCTATGGTATGAGCTGGCCAGTCATCCTCATTTTTTCACTGATTGGTGGCATTATAGCGGGAGGATCAAGAAATCTTTACACTGAGTTTATGGGTCATGGTGAGCAGGAAAAGGCTAATCGTATCTTTACAGATGCTCACCTGATATCTCTGATATTTTCGCTTATCATGATGCTGGTGACATTTTTTGGCGCTGATTATTTGGCGGGTCTTTTTGGTGCTAAAGGTGCGATTAAATATTTAAGACCATTGATGTCTGACTATCTTATTGGTTTTGCGATAGGGGTGCCAGCGATGAATGGTGCGAAAATTCTTTCAAGTTACATGAGTATTGATAATGATGGCAGGCGCAATATTTATTCGGTCATTTGTATGACGATCACAAATGTCATAGCTGACCTTCTGGTCATACATGTGTTTAATGGTGGCATGTTCCTTTTAGGGTTTGCAACATCGATTGGTAATATGGTCTATTTCCTTGTTTTGGCAATGCACTTTTTACGCAAGAGAAGAATCCTTCGCTTTTATATCGATCATCTCATTCAAGACACCCGATATGCCAAAGATATTCTTATCAATGGGGCACCAACAGGGATGACCAGAGTAGCAAGTGCCATTAGTGGTATCTTAATCAACCACATGATAGCCTCAGCAGGAAGCAATATAATTGCCGCCTACAGTACCCAAAAATCTGTGACATCTTTGTTTAGTGCGACCTATCTTGGAGTTGCTGATACGGTTTGGATCCTTTCAAGTATTTATTATGGTGAAGAAGATAAGCAGGCACTTAATCAGTTGCAGCTTGTAGCAATGACTATTGGCGAAGCACTCGTCGGCGCGATTTCAATCTTCTTGATTGTCCTGCCAGGTAGTTTTGCGGGGATTTACGTCGATTTCCATAATGTTGAAGCTTTCACTTATGCTAAAGAAGCGGTGCGTTGTTTGGGCTTTAGCCTACCGCTCTGTTTAATTGTATACAGTTTTGATGATTATCTAATGGGTACTAAGCATTTACATGCAGCCAATATTTATAGCTTTCTTTTAGAGTGTGGTGTTTTAGTACCAACTGTCTATTTGATGACTAAAGTGTTTGGTGGTCGAGGTGTCTGGTTTGCGTTGCCATTAGCTTTAGGTGTTATGGAACTGATCGCTGGCGCTTATATCCTTAAATATGGTACAGGCGAGTATTTCAGCAGCAAGCGTTTACTGTTGAAAGAGGGATTTGGTACTGAAGCTGGTCGCGAATTATCGATTGAAGCAGATTCGATGTTTGAAGTCATTGGCATGTCACGTCTTGCAGGACTGTTTTGTCAGGAAAATGGTATTGAAGGTAAACGTGCCACGGTACTTGCGTTGTGTATTGAAGAAATGGCAGGTAATATTATCGAACATGGATTTGATGATGGAAAAGCATATACAATCGATATCCGTCTGCTGGTCAAAGATGATGAACTCATTTTACGAATACGTGATGACTGCATTCCATTTAATCCGCTTGAGCGTTATGAGATGACAAAAGTTCAGGATGATCCTACTAAGAATATGGGCATACGTATGGTCATGGGACTCGCCAAAGATGTCAAATACTATAGTGTCACAGGCACCAATAATCTCATCATTAAAATATAATAAGAAAAGATAACGTCAGAATGGCCATTCACACTCTGACGTT
Source organism: Erysipelotrichaceae bacterium (assembly GCA_017633115.1). Taxonomy (GTDB): domain Bacteria; phylum Bacillota_I; class Bacilli_A; order Erysipelotrichales; family Coprobacillaceae; genus RGIG9341. The sequence goes on from JAGBPZ010000038.1 coordinate 9,705, forward strand.
TTTTGAACATTATAAAAGACTGGCATCAAGCCAGTCTTATTTGCTTATGATTCGCCAGCTACCGTCAATTTATTGAGACGTGTGGCTTTTGGAATAACTGCTGATGCATACTGTCTTGATGCCTGAGTCATTTGCATTGAGTTAAGATTGTCAAGCATGCTGCCACTGATTGAACCGCCAGTGACAGGGGTGATGCCACCTTTGCCATCACGATAGTAAGCCAGACGGATTTCACCAAATAAATCGCCAGTCATCGAGTCAACCTGGAAATCTGAGAATTCAACAACTTCCAGACAAGCACCGCTTCTAATTGATGTTTCTGTAGCAGTTCCGCCTTCAACACACCAGTTGGAGACAATAAATGATTGATCGAGTCCCAGATATTGAGAGAACATACGGTTGCCGATAAAGCGTTTCACAATACCATGATCTATTAAAGTAGCGTCCTCAATTGGTGCTCCTTCAATGTCATAAGCGAAATTGGCAGGGGAACCATCGAGGTAACGCAAGGTCTTGAGTGTCAATAAATCACCATGAGCCTCATGCGTGATGGCTTCATCAATATTGAAGTGGCTGATGCCGCGTACCTTGTAAGCTGCATTGAGATTATCAAGGAAATAGCTATAGATTTGTAAAGCTGCATCTGTAGAAAAGACAACCGGACAGTTGTCAATCGATGGTGTTGGTGAAGCCAGTAAACGGTCTTTACCATAACGCATCAATTCTTCAATATCTTCTTTCAACTGTAATGGCTGACATGTTCCGGCGTGGTATAGACGGGATAATTCGATTTCGTGATTATCCCTGCGGGCATTGACAATTATATCGAGCATTGATGTTGGATATGTGTCAGTATGATCGATACCTGTTGATGTAATCAGTCTTCTTTTATTGAGGTTAACGAATACTTCATAACTGTTGATATCTTCGTCAACTGTTTCTTGAACGCTCTGCATGGCTTTGAGATATGTTTCTGCTTCCTGTTTCAGTGATGTTGCTGCATGTGGAATAGGAGATGCAGCAGATGGCTGATTAAGGGCGTAGACTTTATTTTGAACCAGGCTGGCATGATCAACAAGATCACGTGCAATCTGGTTGATGTTTTCGGTAGATTCTGTAGGTGAGACGGCAGCAGTTGCTTCACCCATATATTGGCCGTCAGCGCTTTGCTTGTAGGCTTTGAGGGTGATATGCTCAACATCTGTTGCACGGTTTTGATCAAGAGCATGGCCTATAAAATAAAACTGCCATGATTGTGTTTTGGTATCGATGATTTCCCATGCATCAGCACCGCTGTTTTGCATGGCTTGAATATATCGTTCCATTAGCCTAATCTTCCTTTCGTTTTGAGATATGGTCCGCCATCAGAGACTTTAGCCCATTCCTTGTGCCCTTTGCCACAGCCACCACTGCCAAAGACGCAGTGATCAGTGTTTGCCATCGTAACGGCACCTAAAAGATCAGGAACATAGCCGGTCATGATGACTGGTGAAACAACCTTTCCTGTCAACTTACCATCTTTTATTTCTCTACCGAGCTGGATAATACATTGGATTCCCCAATGTTTTGGATCTTCCATACCGCTTTGGATACCTTCTAGCAGGTAGCCATAGTCGATTGATTTGATCATATCTTCAAGGGTGTCATTACCTGAGTCAAAAAGAGTATTGGTCATACGGGTATAGACTTTATGCTCAAAGTTTTCTCGTTTTCCGTTGCCTGTTGGTGATACACCCAGTCTTAAAGCACTGAGAGCATCGCAAATACCAGTTTTAAGAATTCCCTGATCGATTTCAACGACATCGCCGGCAAGAATACCTTCATCATCAAAGGCGTAACTTGTGACATTGTCTGCGCACAGAGCACCTTCGTGCATGGTGACGAGTGGAGAACCGACACGCTGGTCGATATAGTCAGCACCAAGGGCACGGCCTTTGACGAACAAATCCATTTCAACCCCATGGCCAAATGCTTCATGAGCGATCAGACCAGTGACTTCTGGAGCAGTGATAATATCATAAACACCTGGAACTATGCGGTCTGCTTCAAGCATTTCTAAAGCACTTGAGACGGCATAATCAGCCTTATCGTTTAGTCCGATAAAGAGTTCTGGTCCACCTAGACCGGAGATACTATCGTGACCAATACGGTTTTGTCCATCCTTGGAAATGATAGCTGCGATACTGCCTTCGCTGTAGACATAGCTTTGGCGCATGTAGCGATTGGCAGTCATAAATAGCTTTGAGATATGTGTTGACTGGGCAGTAACCACACAATCAACCATTGCCTCTGATAAACTCATGCCATAATCAGACAGCTTTGTCAGCTGGGAGATAAGGGTTGGAATGTCAGCCTCTTCAGGGAGCTGACCGGTTTCTTTTTCAACCATCAAATCGATAGGTTCATCGCTCAACAGACCGGTGTCATAGATATCTGTCTGCGTAAGCTTTAATACTTCAAGCTGAGCATTAAGCACGGACTTGATGTCTGTGGCTGCCTGTTCAGGATGTTCGTGGTCAAAACAGTCCATCGCATATTCGCTGTAGAGACCGTCTTTATACACTCTGACAACGGTACCACGTTCAGTTGTCATGGTTTGATTGCCAACGGTTTTGGCATGCTGAGAAAGTCTTATATGCAGTCCTTTGGAATCTGTCGATAAGACACTAACATAATCATAGTCGCTACTTAGATAATTGATCAACTGGCGTAATCCAGGAGCGATTTCATTTAAGTAGCTTGAAAATGGCGCTTTCATTTATATCATCCTTTCATGTATTTCGTTTGTCGCGTCTAACTGTATCTTAGCATATTTAACTATTAATGTCATTGAATTGGCTTGGGAAAGTGTCATCTAGAGCAATTGTGCAGATACATTAATGTCATAGTTTCACTATGGAATCGATATGGATTGTTTGAGTTTCTATTGTCATATTGTGATAGGGACACTAATGAGATATAATAGATATGCAGGAATGAACTCATTCTTAGAGACTATCGTTGGGGGAGGCAATAAATATGAAACTGATTTCATTGAAGTGTCCTGATTGTGGTGCACATTTAGAAATTGAAGCCAACCGCACCGAGTTCTTTTGTACCTATTGCGGGGCTCATGTCTTGTTGAATAATGAAAATGAATATATCTATAGACATGTTGATGAAGCTAAGATTAAAGAAACAGAAGCAGAATATGCTTATCGTTTGAAACAGTTGGAACTTGAGGAAAAACGCGAAGAGCAGGCTAAGAAGCTTTTAATATTCAAAATTGGCCTATCGATCTTGCTTGGACTGCTGGCAATCATTTCCTTTTCAACGGATTTGATAAATACAGTTGTTGGACCTATTTCTTTGCTGGCTTTGATGTTTATTTGGAATGTACCCAACGGATAATGATGATGAATAAGTCAATCAAATATTTTTAGAAAATCAGATAAAATTATTAAATAGTGCTTTATTATGATGAAAGTCTTCCTAGCTTTTTGAAAAATGAAAGCGCTTTTTATTTTAATAGGATTATAAGTTTGTTATAATGGGTATGAGGTGAAAATAGATATGGACATTAACGAAAGATACGAGCAATGGCTCAACTTTGAAGGCATGGATCCTTCACTCAAACTTGAATTAGGCGCTATGGATGAAGCGGCTAAAGAAGATGCTTTTTACACAAATCTCGAATTCGGTACAGCTGGTATGCGTGGTGTATTAGGTGCTGGTACTAACAGACTTAACATCTACACTATTAGAAAAGCTAATATGGGTTATGCAAAATACATCGCAAAACAACCAGACGGTAAGGAACGTGGCGTAGCAATCAGTTATGATAACCGTCATATGTCTTACATCTTCGCAATTGAATCAGCTAAAATTATGGCTAAATTCGGAATTAAGTCTTACATCATGGAATCTTTAAGACCAACTCCTGAATTATCATTTGCAGTAAGATATCTGAAATGCGCTGGTGGTATCATGATCACTGCATCTCACAACCCTCCAGAATACAATGGTTACAAAGTATATGATGATACTGGATGCCAGTTGATTCCTGAATGGGCTGATGAAGTAGTTAGCTATGTAAACGAAATCGAAGACGAACTCACAATCGAACAGATCAGTGATGATGAAGCTTATCCATACATCACTTGGGTTGGTGAAGAAGTTGACGAAGCTTACTATAAAGAATGTATCGGCATTTCATTACTTCCAGATATTAAGAAGGATGATTTCAAGATTGTTTACTCTCCACAGCATGGTGCTGACAACATTCCAGTACGTACTTGCTTAAAGAGAATGGGTTACAACTGCATTCCTGTATTAGCTCAGTGTGCTCCTGACCCAGACTACAGAATGACAAAATCTCCAAACCCAGAAGTTGATTCTTCTTATGAATTGTCAATTAAGTTAGCTAAAGAAGTTGATGCTGACGTAGTTGCAATTACTGACCCTGATGGTGACAGACTTGGCGTAGTCGCTAAACATAATGGCGAATATGTATTAATGTCTGGTAACCAGAGTGCAGCAGTTTATCTTGAATATCTGTTATCAGTTATGAAAGAACAGGGTACTTTACCTGCTAACGCTGTTATGTACAATACAATCGTTACTTCTGATTTAGGTGAATTAGTAGCTCGTTACTATGGTGTTGATGTTGAAAAGACATTAACTGGTTTCAAATTCATCGGCGATAAGATCAGAAAATATGAAAAGACTGGTGAAAAACAGTTCGTATTTGGTTATGAAGAAAGCTATGGCTGCGTTATTAAAGACTTCGTAAGAGATAAAGACGCTGTACAGGCAGTTATCTTAGCAGCTGAATGTGGTGCTTACTATAAGAACCAGGGCAAGACTTTAATTGATGTCTTGAACGAATTATATGAACGTCATGGTACATTCAAAGAATCTCAGATCGCATTATCTAAAGCTGGTGCAGCTGGTGCAGCAAGAATCGCTGAAATCATGGATAATCTGAGAAAAGATGCACCTAAAGAAATCGGTGGCGTAGCTGTCACATTAGTTGAAGACTATGGCAACAGCACTCGCAGCGATGGTACAGTTATTGACTTACCAAAATCTAACGTATTGAAGTTCTACCTTGAAGATGGTTCTTGGATTGCTGCAAGACCTTCTGGTACTGAACCTAAGTGTAAATTCTACTTCTCTATCAAGGGTAAAGATGCTGATGACGCAGCAGCTAAGACTGACTGCTTCCAGAAATCTATGATGGATATCATTGGTGAAGAAGTATAATCACGTTTGATTGAATCAAGATGTGTCCTTCGGGATACATCTTTTTTTCTGCCTTAAATAAAAAAGTGGCTTGAAGCCACTAGTTTTTGAGGAATTTGATGAGAAGCTTTTGGAAATCCCTGTAATAAGGTTTTTCGATAAATACACAATGAGCACCACCATTAATCACTTCTAGTTGTGATGAAGCAGGTAAATGATCTAATGATTGAATAATCAGTTTATAGTTTAAATAAGAATCATTGCCACCACAAATGACAAGTGTAGGGACAGTGATTTTTTCTAAATCAATGAGTTTCTCTGAAGTCTCAATACAAAGGTCACGACGGCCCCCATTTGGACTAGAGTCACCATCATAATGCCAACAGCTTGAGCACCACATTTCAACAATAACAGGATCAACAATTGATGTGTTAATCGTACCGTCTTTGTCACGTTGGAAATCATCAGCGGCATGCTCCCATGAATTATGATGGAATGGTTCATTAACTTCCATTTTGCCTATGCCAGATAAGATTGGGGCATAAAGGATCAACTTATTAAGATGCTCACTGTGCTGACCTGCATAGAGACTACATGTTACAGTTCCCCAGCTCCATCCCAGTAAATCAATCTTGTCTTGATGTGTTTCTTCAACAATTTTATTGACAGCTGCTTCGATATCTTTGGCAGCATAAGCTGAATCAGGCATAAAGCCATCGACGACATTGCCTGACTGCCCAAATCCGGCAATATCCAAACGCCATACACCATAACCTTGTTGTGCCAGGAATCGAACGAGAGAATAGTCCTGATAGTTGATATCAAATTCATGTGATGAATAAGTGACACCATGAATCAAAAGAATTTGACGCTCTGGAGTGGTATCTTTTAGAGTCGTACAATCAAGATGGAGGCTGATACCATTACGTGACAAAGGAATAGTCTCGGCAATGTAAGTATATTGTTTCGTTTGTTTGGTCGAACAGCCAACTAATAAAAGCAATGATAAAAGGAAATAAAGACATTTTTTGAACATATGTATCACACCTCAATTTAATTTGTTTTGATTCTATATTTCATAATAACATTTTATTAATGAATAGTGTGAACGATTTATCTCATCTTTTTGCTTGAAATATTTGCATTCTTATGCGATAAAACGTAATATGAATATGTAAAGTGTAGATTATTATGTAGAAAGGAATCAACAAACATGACAGAAGAAGAATTAAAACGAATGAGACGCCCTGATGTCGTTAATTACATCAATGGTTTAGAAAATGAATTAACAGTAGTTAAAAATCAGCTTGCATCTGCAAAAGCTGCTTTAGCAGATAAAAAAGTTGCCATCGAAGAAAGCGGCAGTTTAGCTGAAGCTTCTTTAAAGCTGAGCGATATCTTCACAAAAGCACAGGAAGCTGCAGATGTTTATCTCGCTAACATCAAAGATAGAAATGACAATACTGAAGCTAGAGCACAGGCTTTATTATCAGATGCTCAGGCAAAAGCTGAAGCTCTTAAAGCTGAAACAACTGAAAGAGTCACTGCATTAGAACGCGAAACTCAGGAAAGAGTAGCTGCATTTGAAGCTGAAACTCAGGAAAAAGCAGATAAACTTCTTTCTGACGCAGAAAAACTTTACAACACAAAGAAAGAACAGGCTGAAAAGATTTATGCTGACCGCTTATTAGAAACTGAAAATATGGTAGCTGAAAAGAAAGCAGAAGCTGCTAAGATCGAATCAGAAGTAAGCGCTAAATGTCAGGCAATGGTCAAAGAAGCAAAAGAATATTGCGAAAAGATCAAAGCTGATGCATTAGGTGATGTAAGAAATCAGCAGAAAGAAATGACTCAGCAGTTCAGCAGTTTCATGAGATCTATGATCAATCAGTTCGGTAAAGAAGACGAATAATTGATGATCTGACTATGCCTCTGGCATAGTCTTTTTTACTTGGAAATAAAAAAAGCGGTTGTACCGCTTTAACGTCTTCTTGAAATTGCCTTACGCAATGTTGTTAGTTCAACGAATCGAGTTGAAATCTTATAGGTTTTCTGACCAAAAATGAAAGTCATCTCATTACCATAAGTAATATCGACCTTTTTCATTTTGCGATAGTCAATCAACATTCTGCCTACCATCATATTCTTTTTGCCGACTAAGACGATATTGACCATCTGCATTGTATAGATGATGATTGCCAAGGAAATGACGGCAATACTATTTCTAAAGATTGTGACATTGTCTTGTTTGATACCATAGATCAAAACATAGATTGCAATGCCAATCACAATCAGTACTAAAATAGAAATACCAATGTAGAAGGCCTTTCCTACAGTTGTTAAACAGAATTGTAAAGAACTGTCTTCTTTTCTCGCGCGTTTGATTGTCACAAATAAGTTGACTAACTGATATGTAAAATAAAGGCCGATCAGAATGACAATAAAGGTTAGTAAATTAGCTATAATATCCATAACTCTCAATCCCTTTCCGTATTATATTATACATAGAAAAGCTCTCCTTTGAAAGTGGGAATTCAAAATATTGTGATATAAAATAAGCACTCAAAAAAGTCGAAAATAATGATTTCTTATCATCTAAGTGGTCATTTGAGTTTTTTGTGTGTATAATGTACGACATGGAAAGCAGGTGATGATGTATGTTACGAGAAACACATCATATGGGAATAACTGATTGTGATTATAAAGGTCGCGTCAGACCAGAAATTTTCTTTATTGTTTTTGGTGAAATTGCGACAGTTGATGCCATGAATTTAGGACTTTATCGTCCAGATATGGTTGGTCGTTATGGCTGGGTCGTTGTTCAACAGACATTGAAACTCAATGAGCCAGTATATGAACAGGACGAAATCACTTTTAATACAAGAACATGTAAAAGCTCTTTAGCCGTTTTTAATCGTTATTATACGATTGAAAAAGAAGGCCGTCAGATTGGTGAATGTTACAGTTACTGGACATTGATTGATTTAGAAAAACGTATGATGGCACGTGCTAAAAAACTTGGCCTGCCAATGGAAGAAGAATTTAAGATGCCAGGACGACCAAAAAAATTAAAACCAATGACAGATTATGACACTCATACAACTTACACTGTCAAATATAGTGATACTGACACCAACAATCATATGAACAATACCCGTTATGTACGTTTAGCATCAGACATGATTGATTATGATTATTATGAGAATCATACTCTCAAAGAGATTTCAATTAATTATCGTAAAGAAATTCCTGCCATGAGTACATTTGATGTCTTTAAGAAGCAGACTGATGATCAGTTCATGATTGAAGGTCGTATGGATGATGATGTGTGCTTTACTATGGAAATGATTTTTGAGGCGATCAAGAATGACTAAAGAATTACCATTTATCCATTTCCAGATTGAAGGAAATGATTACTATGGTGGCGACCAGGAATGGTTTGACAGTCAATGGGCAAGACAGGCAGGGTGTGCCAGTGTGCTGGCTTCTAATCTGTTTTGTTACTATGGGCATCATCTCGACATGTCGCTTATGAACTTTCGCATCGTCATGGATCAGATGTTTGACATCTTTACTCCTGGTATAATGGGCTTTCCATTTTATAAAAAGTTTGCTGCCTACTTTTCTGATTTTATGAAGGCTCAGGGACATGAATTGGAAACAGTTATGTATCGTAAGACTGAAAATCCTGTTGATGGTTTTGCCTTCGTGAAAGAATGTATTGATCAGGATATGCCGATCGGAATGTTGATATTGACTCATCGTCATAAAGACATTGAAGAAGAAACATGGCATTGGATGTGTATCACTGGCTATACAGAAGATGAAGCAAAAAAAGAGGTCATCGTTTCCTCTTGTGGAGAAAAGGTGACCATGGATGTTAATGCATTATTTGACCCTCATCCAATGAATGTGGTGAGAATGTTGTCGTTTAAAGATATTCAGGACCAGTCATCTGGCACATCAAGTGTCACCGATACTGTTTCCTGAGTCACAGGATGTTTGAATTTTAAAAGATAAGCCATCAGGGCTTGTCTTTTTCTTTTGCCTGGATGGAGATTGTAGAGTTGATCACCTAAGATTGGATGATCGATGGATGCCATATGAACTCTGATTTGATGACGTCTTCCGGTAATCAGAAGACATTCTACCAAAGCATGATCTTCATAATTTTGGAGACATTGATATTTCGTGATTGCCTGTTGCCCATTGATAGCGATGCGCATTTTTCCCGAAACGTGGCGGTCACGTCCGATTGGTTTCTTGATGGTATGTACCTGTTTGTCTTTAAAAGTACCTGCCACTAAGGCGAGATAGCGTTTTTCAAGCAAATGCTTAGCAAGCAGCTGATCCATGTAGCTTTGCAGCAGACTGCATTTCACAAAAATAATCAGGCCACTGGTATCAACATCAAGACGATGGATAAAACGCACTGGCAAATCTTCACCATTAAGCACATAATAACCAGCCACATGATTAGCGAGAGAATGGGTATCCCCTCGATGGTCAGGAAAGACTGGTAAGCCTGCAGGCTTATTGACGATCAGTAAGATATCATCTTCATAGACGACATCAATGTCTTCAAAGACTGGTTCATACATATGATCATCACTGCCATAGGCATCGATGAGTAAATGATCGCCAGGCTTCATTAAAGTTTCTACAGGTACAAATTGATGATTGAGCTGATAACCTTTATATTGTTTTAATAAATGAATGGTTTTACGAGACAGGTGCCAACAGGCAAATAAGTCACTAATAGTTTGTGGCTCATCGATGATGATATCTAAGGACCTGCCTCAACGTTGATAGTTCATGGCTGATAAACTGTAA
>JAGBPZ010000166.1 GCA_017633115.1 Erysipelotrichaceae bacterium
CTCAACAAACAATAAAATTAGTATAACATTTTTAAACGACACATCTTAGGATGTGTCATTTTTATTTTAAAAAACGTGCCTGCGCACGTTAACTTTATTCGGCATGATTGCTGAATACGCATAATCCGTCAAGATTCACACGTTCACGGATATAATTAGTTAATTCATTATGAGCTCCTGTCAATGAGCCATAATACATATAGTCTTTACCTTCACTATCGGTCATTGTCAGACGCCATGAACCAAGTCCAGGAACAATGCCCCATGAACCATGTTTTGCGAAATATAAAGAGACATATTTAATAATTTCAAATCCTTGATCACCTACATAGACATGTTCATGACGACCATCTTGATATTGACCATACCCTTCACCATAAATGACAGTATCTAAATAAACATCGCCATTAATCAATACTGTTAAGGTTTGTTCCACTTCATCAAGATAGTCCATGTGGTGGATTTTTTTACGATTTGAATAAACAGATACTTTTGTGATTTCCATGATTATTCATCCTTAATTTCTATATTAAATGGTTTAACTTTTCGATAAGAGACACGAGACATGTCAAGCATACGTTTTGCTGCACGATCGCTGTCAGTACCGTCATACTTATCATCTTCATAAATAATTTCTCTAATACCACTCTGAATGATGGCTTTTGTACATTCGTTACATGGGAATAAAGAAACATAAATACGACATCCCTCGAGATGCTGGGTACAATTCAAAATAGCGTTAAGTTCTGCATGAACGACATATGCATATTTGGTTTCATACAGATTCCCTTTTCTCACATGCCATGGAAAACGACTGTCTTCACATCCGCGTGGCAAGCCATTATAGCCGACACCAACAATACGATTATCTTTATTGACGATACAGGCTCCAACCTGTGTATTTGGATCTTTTGAACGGTAAGCCGATAACTTGGCAACACCCATAAAGTACTGATCCCAGTTAATGATTTTGGTCATCTTATTCTCCCCTTAATTCCTTTAATTTTGCTTCAAAAAAATCAGGTAATTCACTATCGAAATCCATTCTTTCTCCTGTCACAGGATGGACAAAGCCAAGTTTTTTGGCATGCAGATATTGGCCGTGACTTTGATCATCATGACGGTAGCCATATTTAGGATCACCATAAACTGGGTGTCCAATATACTGCATATGAACTCTGATTTGATGGGTACGCCCTGTTTCCAAACGACATTCAATCAAAGTCATATCATCAAAACGCTCTAAAACAGTAAAGTTAGTGATGGCGTCTTTGGCATTCTTACTTGTGACTGTCATAGACTGGCGGTCATTAGGATCACGTCCAATCGGTGCCACAATACGTCCATGTGAATGATTGATAACACCATGAACTAAGGCCACATAACGACGATTGACGCTGTGTTCCTGAAGTTGTGCAGATAAAGATTGATGCGCTTTATCGTTTTTCGCAATCATCAACAAACCACTTGTATCTTTGTCAATACGATGAACAATACCAGGACGGATAACACCATTAATTCCTGATAAATCATCACAATGATACAACAATGCATTGACAAGCGTTCCAGTATAGACACCAGCAGATGGATGAACAATCATCCCTTCTGGTTTATTCACCACAATAACATCACTATCTTCATAAACGATATCTAAAGGAATATCTTCTGGATGAATTTCAGTGTCGACAGGATCATCTTCTTCAAGAACAATCGTATCCCCCTGCTGTACTTTATAACTTGCCTTGACGTTTGCATCATTGACTGTAATAAGCCCTCTAGAAAGCATTGTCTTAATATTCGTACGGGAATAATCTGTATGTTCAGTTAAGACTTTATCAAGACGCTGACCAAAGTCGGATTCATTTAATACAATAGTGTTAGTCATAAAGAAATTCTCCTAAGATCATATCAAGTAATAATAAAACAAAACCAACAACGACACCGATGTCAGCAATATTGAAGACTGGATAATCATAGCCAAAAATAAAGAAATCCAGGAAGTCCCTTACATAGCCAAAGAGGATACGATCAGTCAAATTACCCAGCATACCACCAAAAACAAGCGCAATACCCAATCTGGCAATGACCTGATTTGGTGTTGTGTCTTTAAAATACCAGACCATTACAATGGCCGCGATTACTGATATACCGACAAAAATCGGCAGTTGACCTGATAAAAGTCCCCAGGCTGCTCCTGGATTATGTATATATGTGATGTGAAAAAAATTATCTATGATTTTGAATGAGTCACCAAGGTCCATAATTTTGTCAATATAAAACTTAGATGCAAGATCTAAGATGAAGACAAGTGCACCAATGATGATATATGGTTTTGCGTTGAACTGTTTATTCTTTTTCATTACTATTCACCGTCACTCATTATAGCACAGTGACTTTGAATATGAAACGAAATTTACTAAAGGACATAGATGATAATCGCAAAAAAGTGAAGGATGGCACCAGCTAAAATCCATAAATGCCAGATTGAGTGCATATACTTGGCTTTCTTTTGCGCACCATAGAAAATAGTACCAATTGTATAGGCAATGCCACCTAATAAAAGCAGAATAATAGCGTTCCAACCTATCGTCTTTGGCAAAAGTGTGAATTTGAATAAAATACACCATCCCATTGCCAAATAACAAATCATCGAAAAGATTTTGTAACGTTTAATGTCAATCGCATTTAAGATGATGCCGATGATTGCTGCACTCCATACAATAGCAAACAACATCCATGCTGTTTGACTGTCATAGGGTCTGATTTTACACAATAATACCGGTGTATATGTACCTGCAATCAATACGAAAATGGTACAGTGATCAAGAATCTGAAAAACCTTTTTCGCAGTATCATGTCTAGGATGGATGCCATGATAAATAGCTGACATTGTGAATAAAATGATTAATGAACAGCCATAAATCAGACTTGAAATAACACCCCAGGCATTATGATGAGAAGCAGCGCGAATAATACATAAAATCATCGCTACCAGACCAAGTCCACCTCCAACGATATGAGTGACCATATTGAAGATTTCCTCACCTCTTGTATAAGCGGGTAACTGGCGATCGGCTAATTTTGTACGAGTCATAAACATTCCTCCTTTCGCTAATACATTACATCATAAAATAACCAATGTCAAGTGATTTAGTTTTTAATACTAGTTATATTTGTTTTCGATGTTTAATTAAGTATCAGATCGGTAATACCAGGATTCATCGAAAGTTCAATTCTTTTCACGCGTGGATGCTTGCGATAACGGGAACGAATCATCTGTCTTAAAGCAGTTCCTGACTGATAACCATGAATGATTCTGATCATGATAATGTTTTTATTTGCATTTTTTAAGGCTTGATCAATGCGTTGACGGGCTTCGACTTTAGTCAAACCATGAACATCTATTTCTAACATACTTTCCTCCTAATGGACATTTCTGCCACGTGAACAATCATTACTGCGGTTGTCATCACTATCGACGATGATCACTTTGACCATCTCGCTTCTCTTTGAACCTTTATGAATCAAATCTTCTAATGCGCTTAAACGTTTATGCCCATCAACACATACATATTCACCATCACTATGTTTGACTTTAATTGGAAACGAAAACCCAATACGTTCAATTGAGTTCATAAGTGATTCTTTATAATTTTTTCGTTCGAATTTAATTTCATTTATTGAGAGTTCTTTAATTCTCATCATTTACCTCCCACATTGTAATAATGATTTTATGCTAGCATACCTTTTAAAAATAGAAAATAGTTAAATTTAATTTGTTGCATAAACTAGTTATGTTATAATATTTTCGAGGTGAAGTAATTCATGAATATATTACTAAGTAGAATATTAATGTATCTTAATGGTGCATATCAGAATGATTTCTATTTTAAGATCTGTAAATTCATCGTTTTTAACTACGAAGAAATGATGTATATGTCAGAAGAAGAATTCTTAGAAAGAGGCCCTTTCCAGAAACTCGATCTCTACAGTTTCATTGGTACTTTGGGTTTTACTGACTATAGTGAATTTCAACTGACACTCGATGCCAATTATCAGGCTCGTGTCAATCAAATTCGTATGCGTTTATTTGATACAACTCCTGAAGTCTTCATGTCAAAGATGGAAAAGACCATGTCTGATGAGGAAATGACTAAAATCGTTGAAGAAATCTGCGTCCATATGTTTGAATCTAAACGAATTGTCATCTTCGGAGCCTATTACCCATTATCTATCGCCGTTGAATTACAGACAGATATGATTACATTCGGTAAACCATTTATCCAGTTCCATCGTATTGATCCAATCACTCTAACAAAAGATGATGTTGCCATCATCATGAGTGCAACTGGTCGATCACTCGATTACTATCTGAAAATGGATATTCACTTACAGGATTGCTTCTCTGTACTTTTAACACAAAACAAAAAATACGCAGCCCGCAATTCCGACAATTGCCGTGTCGTTGTATTGCCTGGAAAATTTGAATCAGTCGATTTCAACTATCAATTGATGTCAATATGCGATTTATTAAGACTTGAATATTTCCAACAGTATTACCTCTAAAAAAGGCTTCCAAAGCCTTTTTTATTATGCTTAAAAAAAGAGACAGATTTAACTGTCTCCTACTGACTTAACATCATTCTGTCATTGGTTTCTCCCATTTCATGGAAGCGTTCAATGAGTTGTTCAACGGTCATCTTTTGCTTAGCTTCACCGCTAATATCATCAATGATTTCACCCTGATTCATAATAATAATGCGATTACCATACTTAATGGCATCTTCCATATTATGGGTAATCATCATCGTTGTGATGTGGTTTTCTTCAACGATCTTAGTTGAAAGATTCAAAACTTTTAAGGCGGTTGCCGGATCAAGGGCCGCCGTATGTTCATCAAGTAGTAATAGTTTTGGGGTTACAAGGGTTGCCATCATGAGTGTTAAAGCCTGACGCTGTCCACCAGATAAGGTACCGACTTTCGTTTGCATCCTTTCTTCAAGACCTAAATCAAGTGATTTTAAGGCATCGCGGAAAATTTGACGATGCTTTTTATTTCGCATTGGTTTAAGCGAAAAATGTTTACCACGTTGAAAAGCTAAAGCAAGATTTTCTTCAATCGTCATTGAAGGAGCAGTGCCTTTTAATGGATCCTGGAAAAGTCTGCCAATACTGCGTGAGCGGACATATTCTTTCTGATTGGTGATATCAACACCATCAAGCATAATTGTACCACTTGTGATTTCAACAGCTCCAGCAACGCTTTGGAATAAAGTTGATTTTCCAGCCCCGTTCGAACCAATTATCGTAATAAAGTCACCGTCATTTAAATGCAGACTGACATTATTAAGAGCTACTTTTTCATTGATCGTTCCCTGATTAAAAACAACTTTTAGATTTTTTATATCAAGCATTTTTCTTCCTCCTCATCTTTAAGCCAAACGCAGATAAGTTAGACGAAGAAATCGCCACAATAACAATTAATGCAGATAAAAGTTTTAAATCACCAGCTGGAAGTCCCATCTGTAAGGCAATCGTTAAAACAAAACGGTAGAAAATGGCACCAAAAATCGTTGCAAGCAAGCTTAAAATTACTTTATCACTACGGATAAATGCCATACCAATAATGATACTTGCTAAACCAATGACCATCATACCAATACCAGCAGTGATATCAGCATAAGTCTGCTGCTGGGTATAGACAGCTCCAGAAAAAGCAACTAAACCATTTGCAAGACCTAAACCGATGATTTTCATCCTGTCAGTATCAATCGAACTGGCTCTAACCATATCTTCATTATCCCCTACTGCACGTAAGGCAACGCCCATTTGAGTTTCCAGGAAATAGGCAAGTATCGCAGTAATAACAACCACAATGATAATCAAGACAATAAGCTTAGAATAACGTCCAGCAAAATTAAGTTTCGCAAATATCGTTGGATTATTGATCAAGGCAATATTTGGTCGTTCATTCATAATATGAAGATTGATTGAATAAAGTCCCGTCTGGATCAAAATACCAGCTAAAATCTGATTGATTTTAAGCTTAGTGATGAGGAAACCACTTGCCATACCAGCAATACATCCAGCACAAAAAGCCAATCCCATACCTAATGCGGGACTGCCTGCAACAGTGACAATTGCACTGACGGCACATCCTGTTGTAAAACTTCCATCCACTGTTAAATCAGGAATATTAAGGACTCTAAAGCTTATATAGAGTCCTAATGATAAGATTGCAAATATACATCCCAATTCCAGTGCACCAATGATGACTGTGAGATTCATAGAACAAAACCTTTCTTTAAATTATAATTCAATGTATTTTTCGTTAGATGTTACACTTTCTGGTAATTCGATACCTAATTTTTCAGCAGTATTCTTGTTGACGTAAATATTTAAGTCATCTTTAAAGATTTTAACAGGAATGTCAGCTGCTTTTTTACCTTTTAAGATTGCATCGACCTGACGAGCTGTTTCTCTACCTAATTCTTCATAGTCAATACCAACTGTCATGAAACCACCATCTTGTACCATTGAATCAGCACCAACATAAATAGCTTTCTTCTGTTCAATACAACTTGAACCGATGACACTCATTGCTGAAGCAACAGTATTGTCATTAGGTGTAAAGATAGCATCACATTTAGAAGCTAATGCCTGAACTGCGCTCTGAGCTTCGTTAACTGAAGTGATTGTAGCTTCAACAGTTTTAATACCCTTCTTTTCACAATAAGCTTTAACGTTCTTAATATTAGTAACTGAGTTCGTTTCACCAGTGTTATAAAGTAAACCTAAAGTTTTGATATCAGGCTGTACAGTTAAAGCCATATCTACAATCTGATCTACCTGAACTTCATCACATGTACCAGTAATATTTTTATCAGGTGCATCTAAAGATGATGTCAATTCTGCACCAACTGGATCGCTGACTGCAGCAAAAACAACTGGAGTATTAACAGCAAGCTTAGCCACTGCCTGAGCAGCTGGGGTCGCAATTGCCATAACACATTCTAATTCTTCACCCTCAAATTCGTTCGCAATACTTGCACAGGTATTGATGTCACCCTGAGCATTTTTAAAATCGACTTCAAGATTGTCTTCAGTATAACCAAGTTTTTTTAATTCATCATCAAAGGCATCTTTGATGGTATTTAATGATGTATGATCTACCAATTGAATAACGCCAATCTTATGATTGCCAGTGACTTCACTTTTCTGACTGCTGCAACCAGTAATTAATGCGAGTGCTAATAAAGCCGTTAATAATGTACTAACTAATTTTTTCATTTCCATTTCCTCCCATAAAATCTAGTTAGTGTGTCTGGCACAAGTGTGAATCAATAAAAAAACATCCATCCTTTAAAAGGACAGATGTAAACTGTAGCCACCTTTTAAAGCCAATGCCAACACATCGCCACCTTATAACGCTAGTGCCGCGTCAACAGATACTTGTCACCTTTCCCCGTTGCCCTCACAGGTCCATTTGTCTTAGCAGTCACTGTCAGTTTCCAGCCTCCTGACTCTCTAGTAGCTCTTTACTAAGTTTTATCTCCTGTTCATCGGTTTATAAAATTGTATCTAAATGTGATTTTCTTGTCAATTAATTACGAAGAAATTGAAGTTATTTGTATTATTCCTAAATAATCATGCTTTTCAACATAAATTTAAAGCACAAAAATTGTAAGTATCAGACCAATTGTCAGCATCGGTACAAATGGAAGATGGTGGTCATGATTTAAATCTTCATACAATATTTTAATACCTGCCAAACAGCCAAGTATTGAACTCAACAACAATAAGTTAAAGCTGTCTTTAAATCCTAGATAGAAACACAGCGGACACAAAAGCATCAGATCCCCTTCGCCAAATGAGTTGGGATGGATAAGAGTCATCAAGTAAAGCATCAAAGGAATTAATAAAGCATTCAATTGTTCAACAACATTTTTCCTTTCAACTACAAATAGATATAGACATAAAAGTGTAGTGACAATAATCAAAGAATCAGGAATCAACATATAATCCTGATCAATTAAAGCAATAATCATCATTGTCGTGATTAATGCAAATAATCCCAATGTGACTAAACCATTTCTTGCATAAAGATGACATGTCACTAAGCATAATCCACCAAATAGCTCCATCAAGAAATGAGTAATAGAAATCTCATGATGACAATAGCGACATTTTCCTCGCAACATCAAGTAGGATATGATTGGTACGAGATCATACCAATTTAGACTATGATAACAATAATCGCATTGACTTCTTGACTTTACGAAATCCTGTTTAAGCGGCAGACGCAAAGCCACAACATATGAGAAACTGGCAAATATTGTGCCGAAAATAAAATAGATAAGCAGCATGAAACAAGTCCTCCTACTTATCTATTGTCATTTTTTATGAATTTTGTTCTACTTTTTTAACACGTTCTGTAACCACAACACATATTGAGCAAGCAGTTACATAGAAGCATCTGGTAACACCATGATGCAGCTGAAGGATAACCATAAGTCGTCTGACGGGTCGTATAGGTACGACTATTACCACTTAACTGCTGTACTAAAAGAATGTATTGTAGATTATTTGGATTCATGCTGTAGGCTGTCTGAGCAAACTCCCTAGCTTGTACCAGATTACCAAGACCTCTTTGCGCAATGGCAGCATAATAAAACCAGACATCATTCTTATTACGAATACTTTCAAGTACATTCATAGCCTCACCATATCTTTGGGCATTAAGAAGCTGCTGAATATGCATATAAACGCTTTGATCCTGAGATGAATACTGTTGATATGTATTCTGACCATAGCCATAACCTTGATAGCCTTGCTGGTTCGTATTTTGATACTGATAGGAGCTATAGCCATTTTTACGTTGATCCATGATCGTTTTATAGGCATTTTGCACCTGTTTAAATTTTTCAGTATAGAGTTCTTTATTAGGATTATCCACATTGGCATCAGGATGATATTTCTTTGCCAGCTTGCGATAAGCTTTTTTGACTTCTTCATCTGTTGCATCAGGGGAAACACCTAAAACATCATAAGGATTCATTGTCTTTCTCTCTCTTTTCTTTGATGGCCTCAAAACGACACCATACACCGGAATAAAAAATATTGTTCAACAAGTCAGTGTGAGCAACAATTGGTAGTTGTTCCATGACCCTTGTTGCTTCTGACATATACATGACCAGAATGTCACGAATATCCTGATCAAACGTCTGATCATTCATGCGACTTTTTAAAGGATTATAACTCCTCTTTTTAATGTCTTGATATAAATCATCATAGGCATCAAGCAGATAAATAAATCGTCCAATATAATCCCCTATTTCATAGAGTTCATCATGCCATTCATCATCTTTACAGGCAAAAATCTCTCCCAGAACACTTCCAAAAGTATTGCACATTGTATCAATATTCTGGCAGTTTTGATTTTCCAATTCATTGATTTTAGCTAGTCCTTCTTCAATGCGTTTAACTTTATAAGGATAAGCTTTTTGAACTTCGCGATAGGATTCTCGAAGCAATCTATAACGAAGATAATGGCGATGATCATCACGAATATCATCTAAGGCTTTATAATAAGCTAAAAGAATCGTCATTCGTGCAGCATAATATGTATTTTCACTGATACGTTCTAGATGTCTTCTTAATGGATGAACAAGACATCTTTTTTCTTGTGAATGGACCTGTACATCATAAAGCCCATTAAGAAGCGCAATCAGGCATGTCATATCGTTATTAAGTGTTAATCGTGCCAGTAAACCATATTCTTCTTCAAGCGTATGACACAGACCACAATATAAGGAACGATAATATTGCAATTCTTCATCCTTAACATGTTCCTGATCGACAACTACATAACCAAACATTTAAGTCCTCTTTTCAAAGACATTATGACATCTTGGGCAAGTAATCATAATGGCTCCACGTCCTCTTGGCACACGAACGATTTGTTGGCAAGATGGACATTTATAATAGCGATGTTCTTTATCAGATAAACGTCTCTTAGTCAAATTCACATTTTTCATGACTGGCTGGATCATTGCCTGATATTTCATATTTTCACGATAACGAGCATTGATATTTCTTGATAACGTACGGAAGATAGCGAAAATCAAACAGGCATCCGCAAAGAAAACAAGTATTTGCCATCTAAACAAGAATCCAATCAGAATAAAAACTAAAGCAAAAATTGCCAGATGTCTATTTAATGTATCTGAACCATAACGTCCTTGCATAAAACGATATAATCTTTCTTTCATATTAATTACCTCTTTTTGAATACATGCGTATCATATCATATAATGATTCAACAGAGATATATTATAGCGTATTTATGAACAAAATATGACCATAATATGAAAAAAGAGAACTTTTTCAAGTCCTCTTTACTATTGTCCGTTCTTAATTAAGTCCTGAGCAATCTTTAATGCATGGTTACCATAAATCGCAAAACCTAAACCTTCACTGTTTTCAGATGATGATTTAGCATTGACGATACCAATCAATTCACCAGCAGCATTGAATAAGCCACCACCAGAGTTACCTGGAGAAACAGCTGCATCAGTCTGAATAACTGTTAATTTGATAGTCTTGCTTTGGGCAACATACTGACCAAAACCAAAGCTTTGATAGTCTTCGTCATCATCTTCAATAGCGACTTCAATATCACGGTTTAATGCTGATAAAATACCTGAAGTGATCGAATCACTAAAAGTACCTTCAGGGTTACCTACTGCATAAACAGTTTGACCCTGTACCAAATGATCAGTATTGGCAAAGACTGCAGGTGTTAAACCTTCAGCATTGATCTTAATGACAGCAATGTCTTCATTCGTTGATGAGCCAACAAGAGAGGCATTGTATGATTGATTATCATAAGTTGTGACGGTAATTTTACTAGCGCCTTTAACAACATGGGCACAAGTAATAATATAACCATCATTGGTCATAATGACGCCCGAACCAGCACCACTTGATACCTGGGAGCCATACCAGAAATTATTTGTACGAATTTCTTCAGTTGTGATAGCAACAACTGATTTCGTCATTTTTTCTGCAATAGCAGAGGCATCATTGGATGAACTCACACCTTTACCCGAACTGACATAAACAGCACCAGAACTATTTGCACTAAACAGTTTAGCACCGATAAATGAACCACCTAATCCGCCTGCAAAGCCTAAAAATAACGCCATAACCAATATCACAAACGTTTGGCTTGTTCCTGCGTTTCTTTTTCTCCTTCTTTGTGCCATAAAGTTAACTTCCTTTCTATTGATACTGACATTATAGTCATACTATCTTTTGATTTTCATGGTGAAATTATGTGAAATTGTGGATTTATGATTGAAACAACATTTCATAAAGTTTAAGTTCTTCATCAGTCTTATGACTTGATTCAAAAGTGACACTACCCTCAGTAGAGTCAGTATTAAGCAGTCCTCTGGCTTTTAACTGACGTTTTAATTCTTTAGCCGTACCTAAACCACTGTCGTAATAATCAATATCACCTAAGACTTCTTTAATCTGTTTCTCAATCAAAGGATAATGTGTACAGCCTAGGACACAACAATCAGCCTTACCTTTATACTGACCTACCAGTGATTCAAGCAACTCAATTAAATCAGGATCATCAAGTCTGCCCTGTTCAACACGCATTGCTAACCCATTGCAGGCACAAGGAATGACATTGATGCCTTCAGCATATGTTGATTCAAGTTGTTTGAATTTTTCCAATTTTAATGTATTAGCAGTCGCCATGACCAGGATATCATGATGATTTGCTTTTACAGCCGGCTTTAGGGCTGGCTCAACACCAACGATGATTTTTTCAGGATATTTATCTCTTAAATATTTGACTGCTGCGGATGTTGCAGTATTGCAGGCAATGACAACAGCTTTAACGCCTTCCTTAAATAAATAATCTACAACACGCTCTGTTAATGCCTGAACAGTTTCGACAGGCTTTTCACCATAAGGTGCATTTGCAGAGTCACCATAAAAAATAAAGTTTTCCTGTGGCAATAGTTTCACACACTCTTTTAATACGCTAATACCACCAACGCCTGAATCCATCAGACCAATCATACCTTTGTATTTCATCTAATCACCGCTTATACTATAGTACAATTTTGTCGTTTTCGCAATGAAAACACATTCTAGTTGCCATAACTTCACAACAAAAAAGAACTATCTTTACTGTTCTTAATAAGATAGCTCTTACTATTATTTATTTTTTTTATTTTAATTCATTAGCGTGTTTTGCTTTTTCAACTTTACGCCAGTCATCCTGATAGCCACTTAAGCAGTCAATAAAAGACAGCCTATTAAGGCCGCCTTATTAACTGCTTATTTTTTTGACTTCTTAGATTCTGACTTTGATGTTTCATCATAGTCAAGACCATATGTGTCGTAATAGGAATCCTTCATGATTTTTCTGAAACATTCGCGTACACGTGGGCCACTTTCATCATATGCTTTTTCAATACCATCATAAAAAGCTGATGAATAACCTGGATTACCATCCATAGAATAACTTAAGATTTTAATCCAATTATCATGCAATTCCTGTCGATCATCTGAATCACGTAATGACAAAAGAATTGAGTACGTGAAATAACCTGTCCAGGCAACACTTTGATAGTTAATGTTGTAACTCATCAATGGATCAAGAATATCAGAGGGTTTAAAATCGATTTGTTCAGGAACGTTAAGATCATAATGGCTGATGATTGAATTGATATGATTTTTTGTTCGTAAAACCTGTGTACGTCTAAACAAACCACGACTGTTGCCTTTTGTTTCATAGTCATATAAATAACGTCCAAGATAAAATGATTTACGCCATTCATCTGTAGTCATTTGTCCAATAGTTTCAATGTACATTTTGTATCACCTCTTATATTTTCATCATAACGAATTAATCAGCGATTGACAAGCCAATAATGAATTGATAGTGGTTCTAAAACAGTATCTGAGAAGTTATGTTTTTCTCCTGTCAATAAATCAATTGCGCTTTCAGCATTGGCATTGAAACCAAAGTCAGCTGGCTGATCACTGATATTTAAAGCAATAATGATACGTTCATCACCACTACTGCGTTCAAAGACATATTGTTGGTTCATAAGACGGATTTCTCGCATTTCACCACTGCTTAATGCTTTATATTGATTACGTAAATGAATATACTTTTTCACTGTTTCTGTCAGTTCGTTAGGTAATGGTTTTTCAAACATTGGACGTAAATCGTCATCTGGCTGCCCTCTGACTTTGACCCCCGTTTGTGCCCATTCACTGCCATAATAGATACATGGAATACCAGGCAATGAAAGCTGCAACCCAAATAATAATGGCAGTTTCTTAATGTCGCTTAATTGTGATGCGATTCTTGTGACATCATGATTATCTAAGAATGTCAACAATGTGCGACCACGATACATATCAAACATATTACGTTTAAGTGTATGTGCAATTTCAAACAAGTTAAGTGAATTAAATGAAGACCAGAAGCCTTTGAATGAAGGATAATCAGTAATTGAATCTAAATGACCTTCAGTAAACATATAACCTGCGTTATCACCTAATACTTCGCCCAGCATGAAGAAATCATGTTTTTTGCTTTTAGCATGATCAGTAATCATTGCCATAAACCATCTTGGTAATAGATATGCAACATCGAGGCGGATGCCATCGATATCAAAATAATCAATCCAGTAACTGATGGCATCAAGTAGATAATGTTGAACGCCCGGATTGTCAAGATTCAGTTTGACTAATTCGTAGTGACCTTCCCAGCCTTCATACCAGAAACCATCGTTATAAGGCGAATTACCACCAAAATCAATACGGAACCAGTCTTTATATTGACTGTCCCACTTATGTTCTAAAACATCTTTAAATGCAAAGAAACCACGTCCTACGTGATTGAAAACACCATCGATGACTACTTTAATATTTTTTTCGTGTAATCTTGCGACTAAGTCTTTGAAATCTTCATTAGTGCCTAAACGTTCATCAATACGACAATAGTCACGTGTATCATAACCATGACGGTCACTAGAAAAAATCGGATTAAAATAAATCGCACCAATACCTAGATCGCCAAGATAATCAACAAATGGATCAACTCTATGAAGGCGATGTTCAACAACACCATTATTATATTCAGGTGCACCGCAGAAATTTAATGTGTAGAGCTGATAGAACACACATTCTTTATACCACATAAATATGTCCCCCTTACATAATATAAAATTATACATGATTTTTACTATTAAGACAAATAAAGACTAAGCACAAAACGTGCTTAGTCTATTCCAGCTGCGTAAAATCGTAATCGCTAAATTTGACTTTCATTGCCTTTATGGCATCTTCCTCATTCTCGACAGGATCATTTGATGTCTTCAACAATTGATGTGAATACCAGTAAGGCTCTTCTTCCTGATCATAAGATGTATCAAAGTCACGATGGAATGTGGCACGGTATTCAGTAATATCAACATCTTCATCTTTGTCTTTTTTATGGACAACCACTTTATGTATTACGATAGCAATAGAGCTATTAAGTTTCTTTTTCTGTTTGTTCGCTTTAGCAAGCCATACGGAACAAATGCTTGATTCATAGTCTTCTTCATTTTTGTAGACTTTCTTGATTCGTCCATTGGCATCAGCCATTAACTGACTGATCATTGCATGTGAGATCTCACTGTCACTATCAAAAGCTTCAGGTAATCCTGTAACTTTGATAATTCTATATGAACGTCCAATAAA
>JAGBPZ010000007.1 GCA_017633115.1 Erysipelotrichaceae bacterium
GCTTCAAAGCACAGCTTAGTTGATACACCCTTGGATGGCTTAACTAGTAATAAATGCGCTGTGAATTGTGATTCATCAATAAATGTCAATTTCTCGCCAATACCTTCAACGATGGCCAAACGGTTTTCAACACAGAACGGAATATCGGCACCGATATTTTTAGAAAATTCTACCATATCCTGATAACTCATATGTAAATGGAAGATACGGTTCATCGCACGCATCACGGCTGCACCATCTGCACTGCCTCCTCCAAGTCCTGCCTGAGTAGGAATATGTTTAAAGCAATGGATTTTAACCCCACCATCAATATGATAAGCATCAATAAGTGCCTGTGCTATTTTATACATGATATTACGTTCATCAACTGGCATACGATAGTTGTTTGATGTGATTTCAATACCTTCTTTAATTGGATTGATATAAATTAAATCATGAAGTGTAATAGGTGCCATCACCATATTCAAATCATGATAACCATCACCTCTTAATCCAATCACATCAAGTGCCAGATTGATTTTCGCATATGCTCTAATCTTCATAGGTCAGCCATTCCTTTGTCAATAACTTAAATTCTTCTACACTTAACTGTTCAGCACGCTGATTGGCTGCAATACCACAACGTTCAAGAACATTGCTTGTTTCTTTTTTAAATAGTACCTTCATATTATTGGCAATGGTTTTGCGTTTCGCTTTAAACGCTGCCTGGACAACATCATAGTATTCCTTTGGAACATTATGTTCCTTTTGAATCAATAATACGGCACTGTCAATATGAGGTGCAGGAACAAAGACATTCTTAGACACTGTAAAACCATATTTGATATCACCTGAGTAATCAATAAGATATTTAAGTGGACTCTTATCATCACTGGTCAGTTTTTGTGCAACTTCCTTTTGGACCATCACCACGATACGACTAATGTCTTCTCCCTCTAAAAGAATTTTTTCAATTAAATCGGTCGTAATATAATATGGCAGATTAGAAAGCAGACAAATGTCTCCCGATAAATGTGACAAGATTTCTTTCAAATCGACTTTGAGAAAGTCTTCAAAATGCACTTCCACATTGTCATACTCACCAATGGTATAATCAAGAACGTCTTTTAGACGTTCATCAATTTCAAAACAGAGGACTCTTTTGGCTTGATGAGCTGCTGCTTCTGAGAGTGCACCAATACCAGGTCCCACTTCAATCACAGTTGTGTCTTGAGTGATAGCTGCCAATTCAATAATTTTACGTATCACATTTTCGTCTACGAGAAAGTTCTGTCCAAATTTCTTGCTCGGTTTTAAATCAAATCGTTCTAATACATTAAGTGTATTTTTTAATTTTGCAACATGTTCCATAGCCCTATTATAAGCGAAAATGACATCTTGAAACAATAAAAAGCCAAGGAAAAAGCCTTGAATGATTTACTCATCCAGGGCTTCTTTAATTTGTGTATAAGTGATGCCTACCATGTTAAGACGTTTAAACAACGTTTTTACATTTCCATGGCCAAGGTTAAATGTCTCATAGATTTTTTGTCGACGCGCTTTATCGCCAATAATATCGAGAGAAATAAATTCTGACCAGCTAAGACTTGATTGTGTTGGCGCAAAGGTCACAGCGTTGTTGATAGCTTCGATAATCGCTTCAGTTCGTGCTTCAGCAACCCCTAGTTTCTTTTCCCCAATAGCATCTTTCTTTTTTATGAATGCGTGTTTCGCATTAGGAACAGCCTGTTCAATACGATGACGAATTTTTTGGCCAGGATAATCAGGATCTGTCAAAACAATGACACCACGTGTCTCACTCGCTGTTTTAATTAATCCTAGTGTTTCTTCATCTAATGCCAGACCTGATGTTTCGATTGTGTCAACATCATAAAGCGTTTTTAACACAGCCGTATCAGTTTTGCCTTCAACAATAATGACTTCTTTGATGACTGGTTTATTTGTTGGCATTTGGATTGACTGTTGTTTTGACATCTGAATTAATCTTAACTAATTCATTTTCATTGACTTTGGCAATATATTTCTTTGCTTTCGCAACTGTCTTATCGTTAGGAATAATGACCCATAAACCATTTGGATTGCTGGTAGATGTCAAAGCAAGATTTGTTGTACGAGAGTCAGTACCATCAAGATGATAAAGCTGAACATCCCATGATGCCATTGTGCTGATTTCATAGTTCATAAGCGCTGTGATTTCGCTTGATGACATGTTGGTTTCAATTGATTTAGATACTGATTTAAAGACCTTGTTCAGGCTTAAGATGCCACTTGGGCTTGTCATCTTCTTCAAAATAGCTTTGATCATCAACTGCTGGTTTTGAACACGGATACGGTCACCACCAGAGAATGATTTTCGTTCACGTACGAAAGCTAATGCTTTCTTGGCATTTAACTTATTCTTACCTTTTTTAATCAGATAATGACCTTTAGTTGTCGTGAAGTCATCATATGGACTGATAATTGTAACACCGCCAATAGCATCAACGACATTGATAAATGATGTAAAGTTGAATTTGACATAATAGTTGATTTCAATATCAAGCAGTTTTTCAACAGAATTGACACTGCAGCTGATACCTTTTCTACCCGTATGTGTCAGTTTATCTTTACCATTGGTACCATCAATATCGATGTAATAGTCACGAGGAATACTTGTTAACAGAACCTGTTTTGTCACTGGGTTAACTGTTGCAACCATATTAACGTCGGATAATGATGCTTCAGAAATCTTACCATAAGTATCAATACCAGCAATATAGACATTGAATGGCTCTTTTGTGACTTTAGCCTTTGTTGCCGCAGCATTTGGAATCTGGATTTCATATGTTTCGATGACACGGGTCTGGTCTTCAAAATCAGATTGAGCCTTTTTATAAGCTTTACGGTCAGTCTCGTTGATAATAATACATTTAACTTTGCTGCTGTAGAGCTTAGCTACTTCAGTTTCAATAGAGTTATATTTTTTAGGTTTGATATTTTCGTTGAGCGTATTGCCGATTTTTGTCAACACTTCATTTTTATTGACATTTTCAGAAGCATCTTCAGATTTCAGATAACCAAACTTGTAGCCTTTTAAATCTTTGACCTTCTTTGCCTGGTCGTCTTTCAATACGACAGCACTGTATCTTAGAACGCTCTTATTGCCTCCAGTAATTGATCCTAAGAAACCAACTGCTGAAATGACATA
>JAGBPZ010000167.1 GCA_017633115.1 Erysipelotrichaceae bacterium
ACAACAGCAGTTTCTTCTTAGGTATTAGTTGATCTCTGTTTACTTCCTGAAGTACCGATAGCGCCAAAAATGGCAATGATAATAATAGCTAAAATAAACTTATGTCTTAGCAAAAATCTCAACATGGTCAATACCCTCCTTATCACCGATTATAAGTGTCAGATAAGAAAAAATGGTATGCTCGCAGCATACCAATAAAGTTAAAAGAAAGATATTATTAAAATGATAAAGCCAAACATGAGGAACTGAAGCAGAAGATAGCTTAAAATCCTACCGATAAAGACTACAAGCCAGGAATCGGATTTATTAAAGAGGCAGTATTGATAAATATTACGATAGTTGCCCCAAAATAACACAATCGATAATAAGACTGCATTATAGTAAACACCGATGATTATTCGATAAGGATAAAGCTCATCACCGGGCATAAAGGTATACATACCGGCAAGGGCAATCGAAATGAGAACACCATAAATCAGTATAAACAACCCGTTAATGAAGATATTCTTCTTCCTTAGTCCAGGTGGCAGCCACTCTTTAAGACTGGAATAATGTAATCGATCTTTATTTGATAAATCCTGAATAGCCTGCTTAAGTTCAAGAATATCCTGATAACGTTTCTCAGGTGATGTAGCAATGCATCGTTCAATGATGGGTGTTTCTCTTCCCTGATAGAGATGATTATATGGAAACTCACCTGCTAAGAGGTAGTGAAATAAAACTCCAGTAGAATAGATATCAGCCTGTACTCCAGATTGGCCTAAACCATATTGCTCTGGAGCGGCATAGCCAATAGAGCCTAATGTGGTTGTATCTTTGGCTTTATCCTTAGAGTAATAACGTGCAATGTCAAAGTCAGTTAAATATATATGTTGGCCATCGAAGAAAAGATTGTCAGGTTTGATGTCACGATGAATGATTGGTGGATTTTGTGAATGTAGAACATGGAGAATGTCACATAATTCTAACATGATGTTATAGATGGTATTTGGATCCAGCTTTTGATAATCAATAAATTGTTGAAGTGTCGAAAAAGGCATGAATTCCTCAATGACAATCAAATCATCCTCTTCTACCTGCAAATCAACAATTGGCGGTATCTGGATATCAAGTTGTTGTAATTGTTGATAAAGAGGCAGACGATCTTTAGGAAGAATATATTCGATATAGAACTTACCTGTATCTTTGTCCTTAATTTTAAACATTTTCTTCCCTGATGATGTGTCTATCACTTCAATCAATTCCTTATGTTCAAGCATGTATCTACTCCCTTGCGCCTTGTTTGAAATCATTATATCATAAAATTAGGAGAGCACTATGAATATGAATACCCAACAATTATTAAATGTTTTAAAAAATGATGATGCTTCATTAGATACACTCCTGGAGAAGATTCCTGATTTAACTTTTGTAGATTATCTACAATATTTAATCAGTCAATCTCCGTTATCAAAAGGTGACATCATCAAAAATTCAACATTAGATCGTACCTATTGTTATCAAATCATAGAAGGTCGACGTTTGCCAAGCAAGGATAAAGTCATTGCCCTGGCAATTGGTATGCACCTTGATTTAGATGACACTGATCGTCTGTTGAAATTAGCCAATCAGGGAACACTCTATTCTAAGGTCAAACGTGATGCACTCATTATATATGCGATATCACATCATTATGATATGATGAAAACCAATGAGCTCTTATATGAATATGATTTTGAGCTCATTAAATAAATCATTCAATATAGGATATAAAAAGCTGATCACATTCACCGTGATCAGCTTTTTTGTGCTGCAATTTCTGCTCTTAATTCTCTTCCAACAGTTAACAACATTGTCAAGTAACAGGCAGCGCCACCAATAAAATTGGAGATAGGTTCAGCCCAGAAGACCCCCATTACACCCAGGCCAATACGTGGCAAGATCAGTGTCAATGGTACAACAATAACTACTTTTCTGAAGATAGAGAAGAATACCGCATTTTTTGATTTTCCCAATCCAACAAATACAGTTTGACCTGCGAACTGGAAACTCATCATAAAGAAACCAAAGAAATAAGCCCATAACGCTGGCAAAGCAGCCGCAATTAAAGTCTTATCATTATTAAAGATTGAAATGAAGAAAGCACGATGGGTCGACACAATTGCCCAGGCACCAAAGGTGTAAGCAAGACAAACGATCGTCATGAACTTAATGCCCGTCATGACACGTTTAGGTTTTGAAGCACCATAGTTGAAACTTAATACTGGCTGAGTGCCATTGGTAATACCATTAACTGGCATTTGCACAACTTCTCTGACAGAATTAAGTACCGTCATGACACCTACATATAAGTCACCACCGAATTGCGATAACGTTGAATTGCAGGCAATCTGTACCAATGAGTTGGTAATCTGCATCACAAATCCCGACATGCCAAGACCAATGATTCTTTTGACAATCAGTGAGTCAAGCGGCATCATCTGACGACTTAAGCGAATCAAAGTCCTATGACCAGTTAAGAATTGTAAGATCCAGACACAAGACACAAATTGCGACATGACTGTTGCCAGAGCTGCTCCAGAAACACCCATATGTAAGATAAAGATAAAAATATAATCAAGAATGATATTCGTCACTGCACCAATAATGACTGTCAACATCCCAATAATAGAGAATCCCTGTGCATTGATAAAGAAGTTCATACCAAGACCCAGCATGACAAAAATCGTCCCTAACAGGTAAATACGGATATAAGCATCAGCATAAACAATTGTTGCATCAGAAGCACCAAACAAATAAAGAACTGGTCTTCTAATGATCAAACCAATAACTGTCAGAGAAATCCCAAATATCATCAACATCGTAAAACTATTGCCCATGATACGTTGAGCCTGCTCATCATTACCTTTACCACGTTCAATAGAGAAAAGTGGTGAACCACCCATACCAACGAGGTTGGCAAAAGCCATCACAATGGTGATGACTGGAAAACATAAACCCAGGCCAGTTAAAGCCAGGGTTCCTGTTTCGGGAATATGACCAATGAAAATGCGGTCAACAATGTTGTAGAGGACATTGACGATTTGGGCAATAGTGAGTGGGATTGCCAGTCTCAAAATAGTGAGTGGAATACTGCCTTGAGAAAAATCACTGCGATTCATGATTAACCAATCACCTTTCCTGCTCCCTGATTTCTAATTTTTAGTACACGACAACTGCCTTCACCAAAGTAGTTGTCCATTTTTTGTTTAAAACGTTCAACAAAGTCATCATCGACAAAAGCCTGAATCGTACCTGCAAAGCCTCCGCCATGAACTCGGCAGACACCATGATTTCTTAAGACAGATTCAGCCATAGCCAAGGCTAAGGCAATTGCCTGATGATCAACATCATGTTCTGAATAGATATTCTGTAAGAATTTAAATGAACTGTCACCAGATTCACTGATGATTTCACGGAAGGTCACATAGTCATTATAGCGAAGCGCAAATGCCGCATCATTAACACGCTTGTTTTCAGTAAAGAAGTGATAAGCACGGAGAACTGGACGGTCACCAACTCTCTGGCGCAATTCTTTAAATGATTCGTAAAAATCTTCTTCATCAACATCTGCCAGGGCAGCACGGCCGAAGAAGCGCGCTACTTTGCGCATATCTTCAGGAATGCAGGCATAGTCTTCAGTTAAGTCAGAATGAGTAGCATGAGCATCAATGATACATAAGCTGCGGCCAAAACGATCAAAGTCAACATCAATTTGATTAATACGTGGTCCACGGTTAAAGTCAATAAAAATCATACCGCCAATCGCGCAGGCACACTGATCCATCAATCCACATGGTTTGCCATAATAGTTATTCTCACTGTACTGACCAATTTTGGCATTCTCAACTGGATCAATCAATGTATCATGGTATAAACCAGAGATAATGGTACCAATCATTACTTCAAAGGCAGCTGATGATGATAAGCCTGAACCCTCAAGAATATCACTGGTGATGTAGGCATGAAAGCCACCTGTTGTGTAGCCTTCTTTTTCAAAGCCCGCAAGAATACCACGGATGAGACTGATTGAAGAACCAGTTTCCTCTTCACGTCGTTCAAAATCACCCAAAGTGATTGTTTCTATATCATAGCCATCAGAATACACTTTGACGTCATCGGCAGGACTGGCAACCGCAATCATATCCAAATTAACTGCTGCTGCAATGACACGACCTTTTTGATGGTCAGTATGGTTACCACATACTTCCGTACGACCTGGTGTCGAGAAAATGGTGATATCGGTGTCATTAAAGAGCGTGCTAAAGCGGTCAACTGCTTTAATGTAACGTTCTTTTTGAACAGTTGCCTGATTCTCATCGTTATATAAATCAACTAAACGATAATCAAATTCACCTTCTACAAGCATTTTTTTGACTAAATCTATCTTCATTTTCTATCACCATAACTTTCTTAGACACTATTCTAACACAATATACCTAAAAATAATAAATATTTGCACAATTTCAGTCAGTTAAGACTCAAATTCATAGTAAAAGGAACTGTATTTTTATAACAGTTCCTTTTGTGCTTGTCGCTGTTTATTGGCTTTAATGACTTTCTGACGGGAAAATTCTTCACGTTCTTTTTCTTCTAAAGCCTCTGTAATCATTTTGACATTGGCAGAAAGTTGAGGAATTGAAATATTCATCAGCGCATTAGCGCGTTTTTGTGTTTTACGTATTTCATTGGCAAGACGATAAACCGCATTTTCAACCTCTACAAGTTTAACTGTCAGTTCCTTAGCACGTATAAAGTAAATATAGGTGTAATCAATATAAGAATTGGCAGCCTCAAAATCATAAGCAATGCCAACATCATTTTTGGTATAGCTGACCTTAGGCAACTCAACACCCATTACAGAACGATATTTGATACTTAAACCATCATCGATTGGAACGTTCATGACCATAGTCTTAATCAGACCATTGGAAATATTGGCTTCCTCTAAAGCCTTATAGGCGCGATCGTAAGAGACTGTAATTTCATCACGTATCATTTTGACATCATCAAGAAGGGACATCATTTCTTTAATCAAAACATTACGCTTTTTATCAAGAAGGTCATAGCCAACACGGGCTAAATCAAGAGATTTTTTTGTTGCAATCAGATTGCCTTTTGTAGGGATGACCTGTTTAGCCATTGGTTTGCAGTTCCTTAATAATCAAATCTTGTTTTAAGTTAAATCTCTTGATGGCATCTTCATGATCATAATGTTCAGCAAGTACTTTATTGTCAATACGGTCAAGGGCACCTTGAGGTAAAACTGACAACAGTTGCCAGCCTAAATCCAATGTTTCTTCAATCGAACGATTTTCATCAAATCCCTGATTCAGGAAGTGGTTTTCGAACAAACGGCCAAAATCCATATACATCTTGTCAGTTGCTGATAATTCTTCCTCACCAATAACTGAAGTCAATGCCTTAACATCCTGAACATGTGCATAACAGGCAAATAACTGGTTGGCCACATCAGCATGATCGCCTCTGGTATAATCTTCACCAATACCATCCTTCATCAATCGTGACAACGATGGCAGGACATCGACTGGTGGATAAATGCCCATGGCATTCAAATCAGGATCAAGCGTAATCTGACCTTCAGTGATATAACCTGTCAAGTCAGGTACTGGATGTGTGATGTCATTATTCGGCATTGTCAGAATTGGAATTTGTGTGACTGAACCTTTGGCATCTTTAGAAATACCAGCTCGTTCATAAAGAGAAGCAAGATCAGAATAAAGATAACCTGGATAACCTTTACGTCCGGGAATTTCACCTTTACTTGATGAGAATTCACGCAATGCTTCACAATACGAAGTGACATCCGTATAAATGACAAGGACATGCATATCATGTTGATAAGCTAAATATTCTGCAGCTGTAAGAGCGCAACGAGGAGTCAGGATACGTTCGATAATTGGATCGTTAGACAAGTTTAAAAACATAACGACGCGATCCATAACGCCTGCTTCTTCAAATGTTGTACGGAAATAATCGGCAACATCATTAGTGACACCCATAGCCGCAAAGACAATCGCAAAATCTTCACCATCGGCAATCTTTGCCTGCTTGACGATTTGCACCGCAAGTTGATTATGAGGCAGACCAGAGCCAGAGAAAATTGGCAGTTTCTGTCCTCTAATCAACGTCATCAGACAATCGATTGAGGAGATACCAGTATTGATGTAGTTTCTTGGATAAACACGAGCTACTGGATTTAATGGCAGCCCATTGACATCAGCTCGTTCATCAGCATAGACATCACCAAGTCCATCGATTGGCTTGCCAGCTCCTGAAAAGACTCGGCCAAGAATTTCCATTGAGAGCGGTAATTCCATTGGATGTCCTAATAGACGGGTTTTGGTATTTTTCAATGACAAACCATTTGTGCCTTCGAATACCTGGACAACGACTCGTTCACCTTCGATCTCAACGATACGTCCTAAACGTGTCCCATTGTCCGTCGAGATTTCAACCATTTCATCAAATGCTGCATCTTTAACATGATCTAAGACGACCAGTGGACCATTGATTTGTGATAATCCTACATATTGCAGAGCCATAATCATTCCTCCTAGTCAATTGATGCTAAAGCAGCATCGATACGATGATAATAATCATCAAATAATTCTAATTGATCATTTGGCACATCATATTTCATCTTGACGACATCATCAAAAATACCAGTTTCTACAACTGTACGAATCGGTCTACCTTCGGCAATTACGGCTTCACATTGTTTCTTGAGGTAGAGGATGACTTCCATCATCTTCAACTGTTTGTCAAGAGGTACATAAGTATCATCTTTGTGGAAAGCGTTCTGCTGCAAGTAGCCAACACGAATGACGCGGGCAATTTCGATAGTTAGCTTCTGATCATCTGGTAAGACATCTGAACCCATTAATTGCACGATTTCGTTCAGTTTTGTTTCTTCAGCAAGAATAGCGACAAGCTGCTGGCGATGACGCATAAATGTCGGACTGACAAACTTGTTGTACCAGCGAGCAATGTCATTGATATATTCAGAATAGGATAAATTCCAGTTGATCGCAAAATAGTGACGGGCATAAGCCAATGCTTTATCAAGAGCCCAGAAAGTACGCACAAAGCGTTTAGTATTCTGAGTGACCGGTTCAGAGAAGTCAGAACCTTGTGGTGAAACAGCTCCTATAATAGTTACTGAACCTTTTGTGCCATTCAGATTGTCCATATAACCAGCACGTTCATAGAATTGTGACAAACGTGAAGGCAGATAAGCTGGAAAACCTTCTTCAGCAGGCATTTCTTCAAGACGACCGGAGATTTCTCTTAAAGCTTCAGCCCATCTTGATGTTGAGTCAGCCATAATAGCAACATGATAACCCATATCACGATAATATTCCGCTAAAGTCACGCCGGTATAAATGCTCGCTTCACGAGCTGCCACTGGCATATTTGAAGTATTGGCAATCAATACTGTGCGGTCAATTAATGGCTTGTTACTCTTAGGATCAATCAGTTCACGGAATTCTTCTAAGACCTGAGTCATTTCATTACCACGCTCACCACAACCTACATAAACGATGATATCAGCATCACACCACTTAGCGAGCTGATGCTGGGTCATTGTCTTGCCTGTACCAAAACCTCCCGGTATAGCAGCTGTACCACCTTTCGCAATTGGGAATAAAGTGTCTATAACACGCTGACCTGTGACTAAAGGCATGGAAATAGGAAGACGTTTTTGCACTGGACGAGGCGTTTTAATTGGCCATTTTTGTACTAATGTCAAGTCATAGTCTTCACCATTATCCTGAGTAATTGTTGCGACTACTTCATCAATTGTATATTGACCATCAGTTTTGACACTTTTGATCGTACCGCTGATCATTGGTGGCACCATACATTTATGCGTAATCAGTGCTGTTTCTGGTACTGTAGCATAAATATCACCACCACTGACTTTTTGCCCTGGCTTAACACATAATGTGACTTCCCATAACTTGTTACCATCTAAAGAAGCAACATTACTGCCAACAGGAATAAAAGCACCATTGGCTTTAGCCATTTCCTCTAAAGGACGCTCAATACCATCAAAGATATTTCTTAAAATACCTGGACCTAAGGTGACGGATATTGGCTGACCTGTGCCAAGTACAGGTTCTCCTGGTTTTAAATTTGTGGTTGATTCATAGACCTGAATCGTTGTTGTTTGTGAATTCATAGAAATAACTTCACCCATCAGATGCTTATGGCCGACGTAAACCATCTCCATCATCGAAAAATCTGTTATTCCCTTGACTTTCACAACGGGTCCATTGATTGAATAAATGACGTTCTCACTCACAATCAGATACCCTCCTTATTGATGACCAGTCCAGAATGGCTCTTAAACCATTCATCCTGGTTTTCTAATGCAAAATCTAAGGTTTCATTGAGTTCAATTGCCGTTTCCTGATCTTTGAGAATAAATCCACCAATAGTGATCATTTCATTGATTTTGATAATGACACTTGGACCAAAAACCTTTTTAATATCATCACTATACTTCAAATCTTCAGCTTTGATTTCAATAACTGGTGAAGCAAACCCATAAGCAGATGCTTTTTCGAGATGGGATATCAGATAGTGCTGATAATCAGGTGATGAAGTGAAGTCAATCAGTTGTGCTCTGGCTTCATCAAAAATAGCTTTGACATATTCATCACGCTTAGCCAACAATTTCTTGCGCATAAGAATGCGGTCTTCTGCCATTTCTCCTGAAGCGACAGTCTGCATTTCTTCTAATTCCTGCTTAAGCTTTAAATCGGCATCACGCTTGACTTCCTCCTGAATCGAAGCCATCGTACGCTGTTCAACTTCTTCGACTTCGGCTAAAATGGCATCAACTTCTGCCTGAGTTTTTTGTTCTAATTCTTCTTTCATTTTCTGAAAGACGTGTTCTTTTACATTCATCTTTGTTACAGGCAACTGCCTGCTGCCTCCCCTCTGTCGTTAAATTTGAATGCCGATTGCTTCAGAAACATAACTGTCAATAGCTTCACCAATCTTTGAGTGACCATGACGATCTGGAATTTCTGTAATCAGCGGACGCAACTGTCGAAGTTTAAGCTCCGATATAATATCTGGACATAATTCAATAAGCTTGGTTGTAATTAAAATCACTGCGATATCTTCATCTTTCATCTTTTCTTCAAGCAGTGACAAGAATTCAAGACGCTCATGAACGACCTGCCCTTCAATACCTGCTAAGCGTAAGCCCATGTAGGTATCATCATTATCACTGATTAGGAAAAATTTCATGAAGCAGGCTCCTTATAAGTTGTTGATAATCAAAATACTAATCAACAAGCCATAGATGGCAATACCTTCACCTAAAGCAACGAAGATCAATGCTTTACCGAAGTTTTCAGGGTTTTCAGAAAAAGCGCCAATAGCAGCTGGAGCAGCAGCAGAAATAGCAATTGCAGCAGCAACTGATGAAACAGCTGTAACTAAGGCGGCAGAAATAAAGCCTAAGCCCTGTGCTAATGTACCATCAATGCCAGCAGCAAAAACTGGTGAAGATGAAATAGATAAAACTAAAGTTAAACCGATAGCGCCAAAGAAGCCACAAAGATGGCATAACATACGCATTTTGACACTATTGGCAGACACTTTGCCAGTTAAAGCTTTCACTAACGGTAAAGATAACAGTACGATAACTACTGCAGGTAATAAGAACATCAATGCATTCATTTTCATTTCCTCCACTTTATTGATTTAATCGTTCTTTCATTGAAACAAATGGGGTGCCTCCACCGCCATAATAACGGCTGAACATTTCATAGAATTCCAGTCTCAATACTTGAATGCCTACAACCAGGCCTTCCAGACACATGACAAACAGGTTACCAATGACCAGGACAATCCAATAGCCAAAGCCACCGATCATCGCTGCCAGACGGTAAACAACCAGCATCATACCAGCATGAGACATGACAAAGCCGCCAACACGCAGGAATGACATTGTATTTGAAATAAAAGTCAAAATGACTTCAAACAATTCAAAGAATGATTCAGCAAAGAAGCCGCCAAATCCAGCTGGAAATGGTTTAGTTCCTTCTAAGATATTTGTTAATGGTTCTTTTAAGAACATCAGAACCACTGAAATCACCAAACAAATCAGGATAAATGGCATACCTAATGGTAAATGCAGCTTCAATACTTTATTGATTGCAAAAATCAGCACGGCAACATAGAAGACCAAACCACTGACACCATTTTGTGAGAACAATAGTTCTCCAATTCGATGACGTTTCGCTGATAAATAGATATTGAAAGAAATTGAGATAATGATCAACAGAACCCCAATCGCAATCGCTGCTGCCAATAAAGTCATCGTGTTGCTTGATGACATTGGCAAGAAGAATGGTGTTAAAATTTCCTCACTGCCAAAGACAGAACCAAAGAGAATACCAAACAAAGCAGCAAACAAACCAATACGAACACCGACAGCTCCCAGCTCAATCTTTTTCCATTTATAAATGAGGTAGCCTAATAATGATAAAAGCAAGCCCTGACCAACGTCGCCAAACATAATACCGAACAAAAATGAATAAGTGACTGCTACGATCAATGTTGGATCGAGGTCAGTATATGTTGGTACACCATACATTTCGACAAACATCTTAAAAGGTCTTACCAACCAATTGTTGGAGATCTTTGATGGTGGATAAAGACGGGTGTCATCAAACGGTGATGAAATCGATACACGTATACGTTCATCATGGCTGAATTTCTTTTCATAGCTGATGGCATCCTGTGGTTCGGCAAAACCATAAATAGCTGCATCTTCACCAAAGACGACGACATACTGTCGTGCTTTTGCCGTACGGTTAAAACTCTTTAATGTTGCATAGTACTTAAAAATCGTTTCCTTATTGTCCTCAATGGCACTCTTCTGACGTTCTTTTAAATGTTCTAAGTAATCAATGGCTTTGGCATTTTGTTCTTTAAGCTGCACCATAGCCTCTCTAGGATTACCATGAACGAAATCAGGAATATAAATACGCTCAAACAATAAAGATGAAAAAATATTGTCGATTTCTGGTGCCTTGGAACGCGTCGTTACATACAGACAGTAAGTATTTTTTGCTTCTCTCTGAAAAACCTCAAAAAGGAAAATCTGATTCGCATAATGACCAAGCATATCCAGTTTTTCAGTAGGCATTCTACCAAATCGAATCTGCAGATTCTTTGATGCAAACAATTCATCGAAGTCAAATGATTCATCATCCATATACTTCAGAATATCCATAGCATCATTGTTTTCCTTAATCATGATATTCAAATCAGCCGAGACTTTGTCAATCTCTTTGACTTTGTCTTCAATATCACTCAAGAACTGATCGACTTCTTCAACATCGATCGTTTCCAATGGTTCACGCTCTTCAATCTTAAAATTGAAGGTTTGCGCGAATTCAGTGACACGTGTCATCAAGTCAGCGTACACTGTGTTAGGTGCTAATACAGATAAACCTTTGACTTTATCAACAAACTTTGAGGCTGGTTCAGGGTGGAAATCTTCCGCATCGATTAGTTGCAGTAATATCTCATCGGCAATATCTTTGGGAAATTCGATTTCCATCAGCTTTAGCTCCGCTATCGCCATACTCATTCTCCTTTATTAATAAATTAACAATTGTTCGATTTTATCCTGAGATTCAAGATAACGAACACCTTCAGTAATATGTTTTAGATTGGCAAGTTCTATCGTCTGTAAAATCACATAAGTCATATAGACAACTGCCGGTTGCGTTGAATAACGCATAAAGCGTTTAGCCAGATTATATTTAATGCCTTCTGCATAATACTCAATAAAGACAAATTCTTTTGGATCCAGATAGAGTTTATATTCAGAATCAGCAAGCATCATCAGAAATGTTTCAGCATTTTTGGCATTAATCAATTCGTCCATCTTTTTTAATGGGATGCGACTATAGTCCAGATAGAGAACCTGACGAATGTCATCAGGTGAAACATTGAAAAATTTCTTTAATCGGTAGATACGACAGATATTATCAAGCTCGATCAACGTTTCAATAATTTGCAACAGATCTTTACGCGTTTGTCCACGATATTTTGATGTCGCAATATTGATATAAGTTTCATAATACAAACGCTTGAGATCACGATTGATTTTTGAGACATTGTCCCAACCATGCGCATTCGTATATAATCTTAAAACGAGTTCATAAGGGGTGTCAGTCATTGCATCAACAAGTTCTTCATAACTCGTTACTCTTTCTAATTGATCAAAATCGATATGACCATGTTTTTTGATATCTCGAGGTACTTTCGCCATTGTGTATGGGGCACCAGTATTAAGCGAGGTAATTTTATTGAGAATCGCTCGTTCTTCTATAGTCATTAAAGCGACACGGAAAAACGGCAGTTCTTTGACACTGACATAACGAATTAATTGCGCCAGCCTTGTCATCAACACTTCATCATAAAGTACTTCCAATTCACCACGGGTACTCACATGAGCATGAGAGTTAAAGACTTTACTGTAGCCGTTAACACCTTTGAGATAATTAAAGATGTCTTCCATACTTGTTTTACGCATTAATTCTTCATATTCAGATTTACCTAAGCGACGCGCATACATTGAATGGGCTTTAGCCAAAATGGCATTAGATGCAAAACTCATATTTAGTCATCACTTAAACAGCGTTTCACCAGTTGAGCAACCAGTTCATCTTTATTAGTACTATAGACCTCTTCAAGACGTTTAAGGTTAAGCTCATAATCACGTCTGGTAGCAGCTTTTGCGTTATCAAACTGAACTTGCAGAGCCGCTTTCTTCCATTCAATTGTACCAGTATAATCTCTGGCGAAGCTCTCATAGAGTTCTTGTCTCTTTTCTGTCAGATGTTCATTGACGCCAGCCTTTTCTTTTTTGACTGCAGCAAGTTTTTCCTGACATTCATGGTCGATTCGAACAATATCGATAATATATTGATTCATACAATAACCCCCTTTGTGCCTATTTTACTCCTCTTATATATCTCATTCAAGAACGAACTATAATATTACAATATTATTTGTAGCGTTCTATATTATTCATATATAGTTATTATCGTATAAAGATATATATTGTGGGCTGATGATAATCAAAACAGGTTTTGATCCATGGAGTTCATCATTTTACCGTCATAGGGGCTTTCATTGACAAATAATATCTCATTATGATATAAAATAATCATCTATTAAGAACACATTTAAAGTTGTGGTTATACACTACTTTCACTATATAGGGGGAAAATTGATATGATCGTAGGTATTATCGGTCTAGGAACAGTCGGGTATGGGACTCTTGATATCCTGACAAAAGAAAAAGAAAGACTAGAAAAACTGATCAAAGAAGAAATCAGAGTGAAATATGGCTGTGCACTTGAAAATGTCGAATTACCTGAAGGCGTTATTTATACAACTGATTATCGTGATGTCATCAATGATGAGGAAGTTGATGTCGTTGTCGAATTAATCGGTGGCACAACTATTGCCAAAACAATCATTCTTGAAGCCATTAAAAATGGTAAAAATGTGGTTACTGCCAATAAAGCATTAATTGCCCATCATGCCCAGGAAATCTTTGAAGCAGCTCGCCACAATAATGTAAAAATCTATTACGAAGCATCAGTTGGTGGTGGAATTCCAGTTGTTGTACCAGCAAAAGAAAACCTTGTTGCCAATAATATTTTGAAAATCGAAGGTATCCTTAATGGCACAACCAACTTCATTCTTTCATTAATGGAAACAGATAATCTCGATTTCGATGAAGCACTTCACATCGCAGAAGGATTTGGCTATGTCGAAGCAGACGCATCACTTGACCTAGATGGTATTGATGCCGCTCATAAAATCTATATCCTGGCAATGAATGCCTATGAAACATTCTTTGATTTTGATTCAATCAAAACTGAAGGCATCCGCAAAGTCACTAAGAAAGATATGGATTATGCCAAACAATTAGGCTATCGTATTAAATTAATTGCTCAGGCAAAGAAACTTGACAATGGTTATGGTATTGATGTTGCCCCTACCCTTGTTAAGAAAAAAGGTATGATTTCTCACGTTATGCAGGCTTATAACGTGGTTGAATTCACTTGTGATTACCTTGATAATGTCATCTTCTACGGCAAGGGTGCAGGACGTTATGTCACTGCCAGTGCTGTTGTCTCTGATATTATTAAGACCGCAAGAGAAGATAAATGGATCCATGCCTATGCACCTAAGCAGAAAGTCGTTCCTATCACAAAGAGTCGTTATTATGTCAGAACAACATCCAATCTGGATCTTGATTATGATATCTACTTCTCTGAAGGTGAAGACAATGTTTACATCACTCCAGAAATGGAACGTTCCGTTCTGGATGCACATGTTGGCGATGCCG
Source organism: Erysipelotrichaceae bacterium (assembly GCA_017633115.1). GTDB lineage: Bacteria > Bacillota_I > Bacilli_A > Erysipelotrichales > Coprobacillaceae > RGIG9341. Next base: position 14,441 of record JAGBPZ010000167.1, read on the forward strand.
TTTGTCAGATTTTTAAAGTTAGAGGTTAAAATAAAAACAGCGATCGTTTCGTACGATTGCTGCTTTTTTATTGATTTCTTGTTGACACACCGATATTAAAAATCACTTCCATTAAATTTTGAAAGTGATTTTTGGTTTTAGTCTTTAGGCTGAATATAATTTTTAGCAACTAATGTTTCTGCGCAAAGCACTGCACCACCGGCAGCACCACGTAATGTGTTATGTGATAAACCAACGAATTTCCAGTCGTAAACTGAGTCTTCACGAATACGTCCAATTGAAATACCCATACCTTTTTCAAAGTTGACATCCAATGTAATCTGTGGACGATTGTCATCAGTCATATACTGAATAAACTGTTTTGGTGCACTTGGTAAATCAAGTTCCTGAGGTAAGCCACGATAAGATTCCAGCTTTTCAATTAACTGTTCTTTTGTTGGATTCTTTCTAAATTTTACAAAAGCAGCAGCTGTGTGACCATTTAAGACCGGCACACGGATACACTGACAAGTAATCTTAGGTTCTGTAGCCTTAACGATTTTACCATCTTCAATATGACCCCAGATTTTCAGTGGTTCTTCTTCAGATTTTTCTTCTTCACCACCGATGAAAGGAATGATATTACCAACCATTTCTGGCCATGTATCAAATGTTTTACCAGCACCAGAGATTGCTTGATAAGTTGTGATGACAGCTTCATAAGGTTCAAATTCTGCCCAGGCATTTAATGCTGGTGTATAACTCTGAATTGAGCAATTAGGTTTAACCGCAATGAAACCTCTCTTTGTACCTAAACGCTGACGCTGTGCTTCAATAATAGCGAAATGATCATCATTGATTTCTGGAATAACCATTGGTACATCATCAGTCCAACGATGAGCACTGTTATTAGAAACAACAGGTGTTTCTGCTTTAGCATATGCATATTCAATTTCTTTGATTTCATCTTTGGCCATTGCCAGAGCAGAGAAAACAAAGTCAACTTTTGATGTGATTGTATCAATTTCATTAATATTTAATACCATCATGTCTTTGACATAGTCTGGCATTGGTGTTTCCATTTTCCATCTATTACCTACAGCCTGTTCATAAGTCTGATTCGCACTTCTTGCACTAGCGGCTACAGCTGTCACTTCAAACCATGGATGCTGATCCATTAAAGTGACAAAACGCTGACCGACCATACCTGTAGCGCCAAGAATACCAACGCGTAACTTCTTTTCCATACGTGTGATCCCCCTTCGTATTTGACATCCGCAAATGTCTTGTCACTATGCTAAACCATCACTGTTAAAAAATCAACTAAAAATTTACAGGTTCTCAATACCATATCCTGACAAGCTTTTTTGCAATTCTTCAATAAGAGTTTCTTTTAAATCCACCGGCCCTTCGACACGGACCAGCGAGCCATGCTGCATCAGCCACATTTTGAGCCCTTGAGAATTAAGAACTTCTTTGATTTCAGCACGATAATAGTGATCCTGAAGCTTTGTCATTGTCATATCTTCACCAAAGCGGGAAACAATATCTCTCAATAACGCTTCATGGAAAACGATGTCAAGATCAATTAAACGTCCATTAACGAACATGTTGAATGACTGGTTAATGTATTCATCCATATCATATTGTTCACGCAGTTCAATAAAAGCACCTTTTGTACTCTGGCACTTGCGCATACGATCAATACGATACATACTCAACTGATTCTTACGTCCTAAGAAACAACCAATTAAATAATAATGGTTATGATCTAGCAGGATGCGGTAAGGAGATACAACATATCGTGTACCCTGATACCCTCTTGTTGAGGCCACTTCACGAGGACGATCATGTTCAATCACATAGTTGACATATTCAAAAGCGATATTCTTCTCCTGATCAATAGCATGGAGAATCGTGGTCAGTTTCGTCATCAACGAATCAGAGACATGATAAACTGATGATAAATCGTTGATGATCAGGCGATCTTCCTGAGTACGTCCGACAAGCTTCAGCAACAATTGACTTAAAGAGTCCTTATCTTCTTCTGACAGGTCACGATTATAATAAAGTGAATCCAACAAAAATTGAATCTGTCCATCTTCAAAAAAAGTCTTATTGATCATGAAACCACGTTTACGAATCGTAATAATGATGTCTTCATCAAAGAAAAGACGGAAGAACTCATTGAGCTGCTTGATAATACTGTACACCGTATTGATTCCAAGTGGCTGGCCGTTGTCCTTCATCGTATCCATGATGACCTGAGCACTTAATGGTTCAGTGGCTTCCATCAATAGTGATAATATTTCGCGCATGCGTTCTCCCGTCATATGCTATTCTCCTAACTATATCTGACCTGTAGACTCTGTCTTTCTAAGCGATCATAATAACGCAACAGACGCAAATAACCAGTTGCCGTGTAAGAAGAGAATAAATCTAATAAAGCATCACTGGCTACATGATCCATCATTGATAAGTAGCGATAGGCTTCATCAATCTCTTCTTCAACCAGGCAGAAGTAAGCAGCCTGTTCATAGTTGATATAATGACGATTAGCGAGTGTTTCAATCAGTACCTTCGGTGATAAATTCATCACATGTCTTAAAACGCGATACTGGTTGAGTGGGTCATTTAACTTCAATATTTTTTTCTTTAATTTAACTTTTTCCTGATGATAAATCTCATTGTTAGCAAACAAATGATTCATCATAATGAGATGATTTTCCAGGTTTGTGAAATCCTGTACCTTTTGTAAGTGGGCTAAGCCAAGATAGAGGCAATAAGACTCAACGGCTTTGACTTTATCTTTCACGGCTTTGAGCGTCTTACAATCACTAAAATGAATTTGATAATCAGGATCAATCATATATAAATAATCCTTCATATCATCAACTGTAATACTGACTTTGTCTAAATAGTTCTCTAACATTGTCTATCTCCCCTTTCATCATCATTATAGAGGAAACAGATTAGTCACAATGTATAAGTGTCTATTTCAACCACTATTATTAGTTGTTAAACATATTTTATAACCAATGAAAACGAAATTCAATGGCATATCAGATAAATAAACGCATTTGTGCCTTTACCTTAGAATACGAATTGATTAAAATATCATGTAGGGTGATTATGATGAAATCCATTAAAGATACAGTGGTCCATACAACCGTTATTAAAAAGTCAACATTCATTACTACGCTTGTGCCATGCAGTGATGTTTCTGAAGTCAATGACTTGGTCGCTCTCTATGGTAAAGAAGATGCCACCCACAACTGCGTTGCCTACATTATCAACAATCAGGAACGAGCTGATGATGATGGGGAACCTGGTGGTACTGCCGGTCTGCCAATGTTGAATGTTTTAAAACGACAAGGATTAGAAAACATTCTCGCTATTGTGACTCGTTACTTTGGCGGTATCAAACTAGGTGCTGGCGGCTTGACCCGTGCCTATACCAACAGTGTTGCCGATGCTTTAAAACAGGCTGAAATCGTCGAAAAAGAATTGGTCAAGCTTTATCATGTAACGATTGACTATCACTATATCAAGAAAATGGATTATCTGATCAAAGCTAAATCACTCCCTTGTATCAATACATATTATGATGAACGCGTGCACTATCATCTCTATATTAAAGATGAATCATTTTTAAAGGAATTGCAGGAGATGACAGCCAATACGTTCACCAGTGAACTGATCGGTGAAGATTATATTCCCGTCGTAGAAGGATAACGTTATGTCATATTTTGAAATCTTTATCATTGGAATTGGGCTCTCGATGGATGCATTTGCGGTATCGATTGGTAAAGGCCTCTCAGTTTCTAAACTTAAACTTAAACATATACTTCTTTGTGGTCTTTACTTTGGTATCTTTCAGGGACTTATGCCTTTTATTGGTTACACCCTGGGCAGCCAGTTTAGCAGTTTGATTGACCGTTATGATCATTGGATTGCCTTTATTCTATTGGTTTTTATTGGTGTGAATATGATCAAAGAATCATTTGAAGAAGAGCATTCAAACAATGACTTTTCAGTGAAAGAAATGACACTGTTAGCTATTGCAACATCCATTGATGCATTGTCTGTCGGTGTTACATTCTCTTTCTTCGACATTCACATCATCCCTGCCTGTCTGCTTATCACCCTCACAACTTTTGTGATTTCAATGGTTGGTGTTGTCATCGGCAATATATTTGGCAATCGTTATGAGCAGCGTGCAGAAATCTTTGGCGGTTGTATTCTCATCCTGATTGGTTTGCGCTTATTAATTGGAGGTTTGTTGTAATATGAATGATGTTGCAAAATTGTATCAAATTGTTTTAAATCGAGAAATTGCTGTAGCTAATCAGACACCTTTGGATGTCAAACGTATCAAGCTTAAAGTTCTTGCCTTCATTGATACTGTTTATCGTTTAGGTGAACTGACTCATGTATTTACTTTCTGGGATCAGGAAAGAATTGTCGATTCTGAAGAAGTTCTTGATACTTATATCGATGGCTTAAATTTACTCTTTAGTATTGGCTATGAAATCCGTATTGATAAAGTCAAGAAACACGATGAGTTGACAAAAGACTCCAGTCTGCCTGACTTAATGTTGACAGTCAATAAGGATGCCCTCAAATTCCTAGATGACTATTCACCACTCATCTATCAGGACACATTGGATGATTATTTCTATCTTGGCTTTGGCATTGGCATTACTTACGATGACATAATTGAAAAACTATAAAAAAGAAAACCTGTGAGTTTAATTCGAACTCACAGGTCTTTTAATTTGCTCTTATATAGTTTTCTTTATGCATAATAACGTCGTTCAGGAACTCAGAGGTCTTGACCACATAATCATCCTGAATCGGAATGTCGATAATAATACGTTTTTGAGTATATTGGAGTTTGGCATTCTTCAAGAATTCATAAACGTGTTCAAACAGCTTAACTCCATCAACACTATCTGAAAAGTCTTTTGTAAAGGTTACTGCCAGACCTTTTGAATAGTCGTTGACATCTTCAATAATGACATCATGACTGAGGATTTCAAAGCGACGTTTGATAACGATATTGTTGATCTGGATTGGAATGTGACCATAAAGGTCTTTCAGCTCTACTTCAACTTTTGAAAGTTCTTCTAAAGTATTAGCTTCATAGATATGGTTATAAAGATCGATTTTTTCAATATCATTATCGACATAATCATCTGGAATATAGCCATCCACTTTAAGATTTCGTGAAGGTACAACATCAGTTTCTTTTTTAGGTGTACCCTGCTTTTCATCAATAGCATCCTGTAAGATTTTCATATACATATCAAAACCTACAGTGTCGATAAAGCCAGCCTGAGTGCTGCCTAAGATATCACCAGCACCACGTATTGATAAGTCACGCATCGCAATTTTATAACCACTGCCTAGCTGAGTGAATTCTTTAATGGCTTTAAGACGTTTAGCTGCCTCTTCTGTCATTTGTTTATTACGACGATAAAGCAAATAAGCATAAGCTAAACGTTCACTTCGTCCAACACGGCCACGTATTTGATAAAGCTGTGCTAAGCCAAAACGATCTGCGTCTTCAACAATAATTGTATTGGCATTAGGGATATCAATACCCGTTTCAATGATTGTCGTGCAGACAAGCACATCATATTTGCCTTCAACAAAATCCTGCATGATTTTTTCCAGACGTCGTTTATCCATCTGACCATGCCCTACACCTATGCGTGCATAAGGTACAAGGTTACGAATCGTCAGAGCGACTTCTTCAATACGTTCAGTATTGTTGAAAAGATAAAAGACTTGTCCATTACGGCCTAATTCTCGTTCAATAACTTGTTTGATTAAAGGTAATGATCGTTCACTGACATAGGTCTGAACTGGCAAACGGTTTAATGGTGGTGTATCAATAGTTGATAAACCACGGATGCCCATTAATGACATCTGTAAAGTTCTTGGAATTGGAGTTGCCGTTAATGTCAATACGTCAACGGTTTTCTTTAATTCCTTGATGGTTTCTTTCTGACGTACACCAAAGCGCTGTTCTTCATCGATACACAACAAGCCTAAATCTTTGAAACGAACATCTTTAGATAAAATACGATGTGTACCTACAAGCAAATCAATACGTCCATGTTTTAAATCGTGAAGAATCTGGTTACGTTCCTTTGTTGACGTAAATCGGTTCAACAATGCCACTGTCACTGGAAATTCTTTGAAGCGTTCAAGCATGGTGTTGTAATGTTGCTGAGAAAGAATCGTAGTTGGGCATAGGAAGGCACATTGTTTATCATTAAGGATAGCCTTAAAACATGCTCTTAGGGCAACCTCAGTTTTACCAAAGCCAACATCACCACACAACAAGCGGTCCATCGGCTGTGGTTTTTCCATATCTGCCTTGATTTCCTCTACAGAGCGGAGTTGATCAGGTGTCAATTCATAGCCAAAGCGACTTTCAAATTCCAACTGATAATCATCATCAGGAGAAAACGCAAATCCTTCCTGTGCCATGCGCTGAGCGTATAAAGCGATGAGTTCATCTGCAAGACCATCAACTTTTTGGCGGACTCTTGCTTTTTCTCTTTGCCACTTAGGACTGTTCATGGCATGAAGACGAGGTGCCTTGCCGTCTCGAGAGACATATTTACGAATTAATTTGAAATTCTCAACAGGTACGTATAAAACGTCCATACCCTTATAAGCGATCTTTAAATAGTCACGATGAACATCATCTACCAGTAGAGTTTGAATACCTACATAGCGGCCAATACCACATGAATCATGAACAACATAGTCCCCGACATTGAGTTCATTGTAATCACGTAAATTAACGGCATCTTTATAACGCGTCACGCGCTTTTTAGCTGGTGCTGATTTAAATAATTCATATGATGTCAGGAAAACGACATGTTCATCGACTAATTCAATACCGCGTTTAAGTTCACCACGATATAAAGTAATACCATCATAGATCATCGCATCGTCATCGGCGAGCACATAAGGTAAAGATACGTTGTCCAGGTATTGGCTGACACTGTTTAACTGACGTTCAGTCTCAACACAAATGACAACTTTATTAGCTGCAAGATAATCTTTCAACTGAACCAGAAAAGCATGCTCATTGATTAACGCAATTTCAACTGCGTGAGCATTAAACGGTATCTGATTATCCTTTTCTTTAAAAGCTACAAAGTCAATACGTTTCTTGAGCAGTGGCTGTGGATCAAGTACAAGTTTCAAACCTTTAAGCATCTGCCCTACGCTATGAAGTTCATAGATATAACGGAAGGTATCTGAGGTAAAGTCTTTATATTGATTAAGGATGCCCTGATAACTAGCCGTGATAATCGTGGCCTGAGGTGCATATTCGAAAATCGAATGCTGTGACATCATCGCCATATACTGATAAATACGAGGTTCATAATCAAATGCTTTTAATGATTCGATATCCATCGTAATGTTCGTCTGCAACTCATCCTTCATTTCTTCAGGTAAATCAACCTTAGTCATTAATTCCTGAATCCCTTCGATGGCTTTTAGTGACTGTTCTTCATCATAAAGCATATCGGTAGCAGGAAGAATGGAGACTTCTAAAGCTTCTGTTTTACGTCGTTGCGTATCTTTGTCGAAAAACGAAATACTGTCAATCTCATCATCAAAGAACTCAATTCGAATAGGATCATCATATTGAATTGAATAAACATCCATGACACCACCACGTTTAGCCATGTAGAATGGTGAGTCTACTCGCTGTGTCATCATATAGCCCATCTTACGCAAATGTTCTCGTAACACAATTGGTTCAATGACATCGCCAACATGAAGATGCATAATCGAATCATTGAATAACTCTGGTGATGGCAGATAACGTGTGACTGAATGCGTATGCGCAATACAAATAACAGGATGTCTGGTCAGCTGGTAAAGTGCATTGATTCGCTCTGCAAGCAGCTCATAAGAATAAGCGACCGCTTCAATACGTAAAGATTCATCAGCCGGATAAACAACCACATCATTAATCAGGGCTGAGACTGCTTGATAAAGACGCATTGCCTGGATGCGATTTTCCTTGACGACAATCATTGTTTGATGCGTACGCAGAAAAGAACTAGCAAGAAGGTATGCTTCATCGCTAGTTTCGTTTGTGACTATATCATTGGATTGGTGGATCAACGCTTCAAGCGCTTTGTTTTGACCCAATACAGATGAGACTTTTTTCATTTCTACCTCAGTTATAGTTGTTCATCGCTTTAGAAAAATTATCATCCAGATAGCAGTGAATGGCAGCAACGGCATTCTTGATGCCTTCTTCTATTAATGGCTGTTCATCACTAAGGAAGCGTCCAAGTACAAAATTGATTGTATCCCATCTAGGAATATGATCAATACCGATACGTATACGCTTGAATTCCTGTGAGCCAACATAGTGAATGATGCTCTTAACACCATTATGACCTCCAGCACTGCCTTTTTCTCTTAATCGCAGTTTTCCTGTTGGCATGTCCAAATCATCATAGATGACTAATAAATCTTTAACATCGATTTTGAAATAATTCATGCAGGCAATCACTGATTCTCCAGAATTATTCATATAAGTCATCGGTTTAAGGAGAATGATATCTTCCCCTTTATATTTGAATTTGACATATTGACCCTTAAATTTCTGGATATCAATTTTCTGATTGACACTTTCAGCGAAGGCATCAATAGCCATAAAACCAGTGTTATGACGTGTACCTTCATATTTACTGCCCGGATTACCGAGCCCGACAATTAATTTCATACTATCTCCTAGCGGGCACAAATAACCATCGAAACACCACGTATTGTCATATGGCCATAACTGATGTTTTCTTCTTCCATACAGTAAAGGACTTTAAATGAGTCATCGATTTGAACATCGATACGTTCATATGATGGATTGAAGAAAATACAGAATTCGTGGTATTCGCCCTCATCCTGTGTCAATTCATAACGGATGACACAATGATTAATATTGCTGAGTCTGACATGCTGACGCATATCCTCATAATCATAATAACGGAAGCACTTGTTGTTGCGTCTTAAACGAATTAAAAACGCAATTAATTCAACATGCTGATAGAATTCATCACGGCGGCCCCAGTCATAATTGTTGACAGAATCACCAGCGTTATAGGAATTAGTATTGCCACCTTTAGTGTCAAAGAATTCCTGACCCTGATGAATAAATGGTACACCCTGTGAAAGGATTGTCATCGCGAGTGCCAGCGTACAACGGCGCTCTAAGCATGATTCAACTTCCCCGAAATTTGAAATTGAAAACTTATCATAAACCGTGCCATTGTCATGACATTCAACATAGTTGATCGACTGTTCAATTGATGTGAATTTGTTGTAGTCACACATCGCAATGATTGCTTCATTTGTTTTATAGGTATCTCCTGATGTATAACCTTTTGTTTCCATCTGATTACTGCCACGAAGAGTATCACGGAAGTGATCATTGAAGAAGCTGACACGTGGTAATGAAGCATGGTTAGTCATAGTGGCTTTAACATCCTGAGGCAATGTGCCCATATCCCATCCTTCACCATAAAGGATGAATGATGGATCGATACTGCGCCCTTGTGCTTCAATCGCATTAACAGTGTCGACATCTATAATGCCCATCAAATCCATACGGAAGCCATCGCATCCATATAAAACCTGCCATCGTTTACACATGTCCAGGATATATTTACGGCACATTTTGGCAGTTGTATTAAAGTCATTACCGCACCATGTACCATTTGTCAATTTACCATCTTTACGTCTAAAGAAATAATAAGGGACGGTCTTTTCCATCGCGTTATTATTGACATCATACATATGGTTATAGACAACATCAAGAACGACACGCATTCCATGTTGATGGATATTATAGATCATATCACGACATTCACTGATACGGCGGTATGGATCATTTGGATCAGTGACATAGCTGCCTTCAGTGACATTATATTGTGCTGGATCATAACCCCAGTTATAGAGTTCATATGGATGATCTTCGTCTACTGTTGCAAAATCATTGATTGGCATCAACTGAATGTGGGTCACACCTAGTTTTTCCAGATAATCGATACCACTTGAATGACCTAAAAAAGTACGATTGCCAGTTTCTGCAAGAGCTAAGAATTTGCCCTTGTGACGTAATTCTCCATAAGGATTGACAGAAAAGTCACGTACATTAAGTTCATAAATAACAACATCAGTCTTATGGAGAAGTGGTGGCAGTGTTACCTGACGATTGTCAATACGTTCCAAATTAACAACAAATGAGCTTTGCATATTGGCACTTGAAGCATATGCATATGGATCGACTGTTTCAACACTCGTATCATTGGATAAAATGAGGTACGTATATTCATAACCATCAAGGTCGCCTTGAACACTTGTTTCATAAACACCTTTAGGTTGACGTACCATTGGATGATAAGTAATATCGCCACGATGTTTCAATTTCAAAATCACCCCTGTTGACAGTGGTGACCAGACTTTGAAAGTCGTCTGTACTCGGGTATATTGGCTGCCTAAATCGTCTCCATCATAATAGAAGTATTCATCAAATTCAGGCAACGTTGAAAGAAGGCTGACATCCAAAAAACAAACCAGCCCGTATGCATCGATGACTTGATAACTTGTTCCGAGCTTAAAACTGCCATGCATATAATATGTCTGAAATCCTTTTTCCTCACCATTGGCATCTCCCTGCAGTAAAGTCAGCTGACCATTCTGCATATTTTTTAAATAAAACTGACTGGATACACCATTGTAATAATTCTTGGCAAGGCCGATTTTGATTTCATCAAAAGAGATGGCAGTCGCGAACATTCTGATTGAATCTCTTTGCATAACAAATCCCCTTAACTCTTTTTATCATACCATAAATCGCCTTATTTTCCTAATGTTTTCAAGAATTGCAAGGCTTTGAAAAAGGTGAAGAAAAGCAGTCAGATGAATGTCTGACTGCTTTCATCACATCTAGAAACAACGCTCTTGACGATTTTTTTGGCAATGTTCAATACGACCACAACGGTAACAGAGTTCATTATCACATAGACCATCTTCTTTGAAATAGGTCTGAATATTATTCACAGTTGTTTCTGCAATATTATTGAGAGCATCTTCTGTCAGGAAGGCCTGATGTGATGTCACGATCACATTTGGCATCGAAATCAATCTTGCTAATAAGTCATCGTTGAGGATATGGCCAGATAAATCATTGAAGAAGATATCTGCTTCTTCCTCATAGACATCAAGACAAGCTGCACCAATGTGACGTTCCTTAATGCCTTGGAGCAAAGCCTCAGCATCGATCAGAGCACCACGAGATGTATTAATAATAACAACGCCTTTTTTCATCTTGGCGATTGCATCATGATCAATCATATGCATTGTATCTGGTGTCAATGGACAATGGAGTGAAATAATATGACTCTGTTCAAGCAGTTCATCTAATGACACATATTCAAAATCAGCGTCTTTGACGGGGAATTTATCATAGGCAAGTACCTTCATGCCAAAACCACGACAAATATCAATAAAAATACGACCAATTTTACCAGTACCAATAACACCTACGGTCTTACCGTGTAAATCAAAACCAGTTAATCCATTTAATGAGAAGTTGAATTCCCTTGTACGGTTATAAGCTTTATGAACACGGCGAATCGATGTCAGCAATAATGCCATTGCGTGTTCAGCCACAGAATAAGGTGAGTAAGCTGGTACATGGACAACATGAATTTTGCCAAAAGCATGTTTAATATCAACGTTATTGTAACCTGCTGAACGAAGAGCAATCAGTTTAACACCATAGTCATAGAGGCGGTCAATCACTTCAGCATTGACATCATCATTAACGAAAACACAAACCGCATCGCAGCCACGAGCAAGTTCAACTGTGTCTTTGTTCAACTTTGTTTCTAAGAATTTAAATTCAATATCATGTAACTTACCATAATGTTCAAATGATGGTTGATCATATGGTTTAGTATCAAAAAATGCGACTTTTAACATTTTAATCACCTCTCTTATCGATTTCATCATCGTGATGAATCGTCTCTATTGTGCTTAAAATGTTTCCTCTTCACAAGTGATTTGCTCAACTTTTTGTTACTATTAAAAAACAGCTATAGGCGAGATGCCTGCAGCTGTTTCGTTTTGTTTATAATGAGTTTTCTGGTAAAGCGCTGAGAACTTCATCGATCATATCCAGTTCTTCAGGATCTTCAACGAAGTAGAACTCTTCTTCATCGCTGTCTGTGTAATAATAACATGCATCAATATAAGGTTCTTCGTCATCCATAGTATCTGGATCGGCAATGACATAAATTACCTTATGTTCATCTTCGAGTTCGATTTGTAATAAAATGTAGAAATCCTTTTCAACACCGTTATCATCTTCCAGAACAATTGTATCGTAATCGTAATCCATTAGTGTTCCACCTTTGTCAAATGCCAGATATCTCTGACATAGTCTTCGATTGTACGGTCACTTGAGAAATGACCACTCTTTGCGATATTCACAAGACACATTCTTGCCCACTTCTGGCGATTTTGATATAGAGCACAGATTCGTTCCTGAGCTGCTACGTAACTCTGGAAGTCAGCAAGTAAGAAGTATTCATCATTACGTGACATGAGTTCATCAAAGATCATCTTGAATTCTTCTCTTGAGTGAGAGAATGTGCCATCTACTAATGAATCGATGACTCTCTTAATGCGGTAATCATTGTTGTAATAATTCCATGCACTATATGTATTTGATTTCTTAAGATCTTCAACTTCGTCATCCTTCATACCGAAAATCACGATATTGTCATCACCAACAAGTTCAGCGATTTCAACATTGGCACCATCTAATGTACCTAAAGTAACAGCACCATTCATCATGAATTTCATGTTAGATGTACCACTTGCTTCTTTACCAGCAGTTGAAATCTGTTCAGAGATGTCAGCTGCAGGAATAATCTTTTCAGCAATTGTAACACCATAGTTTTCAATGAAGACGACCTTCAGATACTTATTAGTTTCTGGGTCATTATTAACGACATCAGCAACACTGTTGATGAGCTTGATGACCTTCTTAGCGAAGTAGTAAGATGGTGCAGCTTTAGCGCCAAAGATAAATGTATGAGGATAGATGCGGAAATGACGATCATCTTTCATACGCTGATACAGATAGATGACATGCATGATATTAAGAAGCTGACGTTTGTACGCGTGAAGTCTCTTAACCTGAATATCAAAGATAGAGTTAACGTCAACATCAATACCATTATGTTCTTTGATGTAGTCAGCAAGAATCTGTTTACGCTGCTGCTTAACGTTGAAGAATTTGCTCTGAGTGATGGAATCATCTGCATAAGCTAATAAATCTTCAAGTTTATCTGGATCTTCAACCCAGGCATCAGTGATATCTTCAGCTAATAATTCTCTTAACTGAGGGTTACAGTAAGCAAGCCAACGACGATGAGTAACACCATTAGTCTTGTTGTTGAATTTGCCAGGATATAATCTGTTGAAATCAACCATTTCACGATTCATTAAGATATCAGAGTGAAGCTGAGCAACACCATTGACAGAGAAACTGCCGACGATACCTAAATGAGCCATACGTACCTGACCATCATAAAGAATTTCAACACGTTTCATTAATGCTGGTTCACCATCAGAATGTTCTTTAACATAGCCAACAAAACGTCTGTGAATTTCTTCAATAATCTGGTAAATACGAGGCAGTAAGCTCTTCATGGTTTCGATAGGCCATTTTTCTAATGCTTCTGCTAAGATTGTGTGGTTTGTATAAGCACAAGTCTTGTTGACAATTGCCCACGCATCATCCCATTCCATTGAGTATTCATCAATGAAGATACGCATTAATTCAGGAATGACTAATGTTGGGTGTGTATCATTTAACTGAATAACGTTCTTTTCATGGAAATTAGATAAATCAGGATAAACACGTAAGTGAGCACGTACGATTGAGTTTAAACCGGCAGCAACAAAGAAGTACTGCTGTTTCAAACGTAAGACACGGCCTGCTAAAGTTGAATCATCAGGATAAAGTGTCTGACAAATATCATTAACTTCCTGAGCATACTGACGGAAGTCTATATTATCAGGAATGTTTTCACTTGGTTCAGGTTTCCAAAGTCTTAAAGTATTAGTAACAGTTGTGTTGTTGCCAACGATTGGGACATCATAAGGAACGGCACGAACGCATTCAGCATCGATATGTTTCCATTTACTGTTTTCATAATCCCATACAACTTTACCCCAGAACTTAACATCGACAGCATGTTTAGGTTTTCTTACTTCCCATTGATAACCAAGGCGGAGCCACTGATCTGGTACTTCAACCTGATAACCATCTTTGATGATCTGTTCAAAGAAACCATATTCGTAACGAATGGTATGACCAAATGCAGGATATGACAATGAAGCCAGTGAATCCATGAAACATGCAGCCAGTCGGCCTAAGCCCCCGTTACCTAAAGCAGCATCGGTTTCCAATTCTTCAAGTTCATGGATGTTGATACCATAATCAGCTAAGCCTTCTTTCGCAATGTCATAAATACCGAGGTTCATCATATTATTGACTAAAAGACGGCCAATTAAGAATTCCATTGAGAAATAGTGTAACTGTTTCTGCTGATTATTCTGGATGTCCATTTTAGACTTTGTCCAGTTAACGGACGCATAGTCACGTACCATTGTTTCCAATACCATGAATTTTTCAGTTATGTGAGACTCTTCTACGGTACGGCCATAAGATTCGATAATACGCTTTGAAAATTCGTATTTAAATTCTTCCTTAGTTTTAAACATTATTTACCCCCCTCAAATAATAATGTTATCGATTGTATGCATCATCAAGGACTTTCTGTGCAGCTGCCAGTTTTTCATTAGCTGCTTTGAGTTCAGCTTCTGCTTTGGCAATTTTAACTTTTGCTTCCTTGATGTCTTTTTCTGCTTTCTTAGTTGCCAGTGTTTCTTTACCATGATAAGCAAAGATTGCAGCACTAAATGGTGCTAATCTAATATTGATATACTGGTCTTCGCTATTTGTTTTGCCTGGGATACTATGCAATGGTTGCTTGTTTGTGAAGTTAGAACCAGTGTAGTAATCAGTTTCTGTATTGATGATTTCTTCATATTCACCTTTGAATGGAACAGGCAGTTTGTAAACATCATGACTGTTACCAATAAAGTTCATAACAGCAACGATGCAATCACCATCTGGTGCAAATCTTGCATAAGCGAATACGCTCTGTTCATGATCATCAACAACCATCCATTTGAAACCATCATTATAGTAATCATACTGATAGAGTGATGGATGATGCTGAACGACTGCATTCAAATCTCTGAAGAAACGATGGAATGAATCGTGTTGTGGGAATTTCAAGATATCCCAACCAAGAGCTTTTCTTTCATCCCATTCCTTATATTCTGCTAATTCATTACCCATGAAGTTCAGTTTTTTGCCTGGATGAGTCATCATATAAACATATAATGATTTAGCCTGAGCAAATTTCTGATCGTTGTTACCCCACATCTTATCAAGGATCGTACCTTTTGAGTGGACAACTTCATCATGTGAGAATGGCAGGATAAAGTTTTCACTATAGAAATACATCATTGAGAATGTTAATAAGTTATGGTCATACTGACGATAAACTGGGTCTTCTTTAAAGTATCTCAGTGTATCGTTCATCCAGCCTAAGTCCCACTTATAGTCAAATCCAAGACCACCAGCTGCTGGGGCACGAGTAACCTGTGGGAAGTCGGTACTGTCTTCAGCAATAAGCATAACACTTGGACATACTTCATTCATACGTGTATTCATGCGTTTCATGAATTCAACAGCGCCATCATTCTGGCCAATGAATTTATTGCCCTTCCAGTAAATCAGATTGCTGACAGCATCGAAACGAATACCATCAATATGGTACATTTCAGCCCAGAAGTGTACTGCACTCATCAAGAATGAACGTACTTCGTCTTTGCCGAAATCAAAATAGACTGAATCCCATTCAGTATAACGACGATTGATATCATCATATTCATAGAGCCAGCCGCCATCAAATTGATATAATCCATGAGCATCTTTAACGAAATGTGCTGGCACGAAGTCCATAATAACACCAATTCCATTAGTATGACAAGTGTCAATAAAATGCATCAACTGCTTTGGATTACCATAACGGCTTGTTGCACTAAAATAACCTGTTGCCTGATAACCCCAAGATCCATCAAATGGGAATTCGTTCAAAGGCATCAGTTCGATATGAGAATAATGGTTTTCTTTAACATATGGAATCAACATATTTGTTAATTCTTCATATGAATAGAATTCACCGTCTTCTTCATCCGTAAATTCTTTCTTTAATTTCCATGAACCTAAGTTAGCTTCATAGATGTTCATTAAGCGATCAAAATTCTTAGTACGAGTTTTCATCCAATCGCCATCCTGCCAAGCAAAGTTTTCTAAATCATAAACTTTTGAAGCAGTACCAGGACGAATTTCACTGAAGAATGCATATGGGTCTGCACGGTCTACCAGCTGTCCTGTTGGCGTTTCAATACGGTATTTGTAGAAGTCAAATTGTTCAACTTCTTCTACAAATAATGTCCAAATACCACCATCGAGATAGCGCTCCATCTGGTGTTTTTCACCATTCCATTTGTTGAATTCACCAACAACCTGAATACTTTTAGCGTGTGGTGCATAAACTGTAAAGCGTACCCCTTTTTTGCCCTTATTATTTTCAAAGTGGGCACCAAATACCTTATAAGCTTCTAAACATTTCCCTTCGTGGAAAAGTTTAATCAAAAAATTATCTAACATGGCTAAGATCTCCTTCCATACTTACTATCATTATACAATAAGCATGAGGAAAATTCATTCAAATTAAGCCACTTTCCTATTTTTGATGTCGCAATTTTATAACTTTATTTCACAATAAATTCACTAACGTTTTCAATCATGAAGGTTGTTGTACCATCATCATTGATAATTTTAGTCAAAGTACCATTAACATAGTCTTCAACATTCATAGAAATCTCAATTTCTGTATCAGTCACAATTTTACAACGTTGCAATGTTTTGGTCAGTGGCAATGCTTTAATGACGTCATCTTCTTTGATACCAAGATCTTCAAGCATGACCTCTGCTTCTTCACTGGCCTGATAATCATTAGCTAATACTTTTTTGACCAATGCCATTGGCTTAACTGGTTCGTTGTCCATTACAGCCTGAACGATTTCATTCTTCAAGGCTGGTAAAACACCATTTCCATTGACGTGATGAACTTCGTTAAGTTGATTAGCGACGCGCTTCATTGTATTAAACTTTTGACGATCTGTCAGGGTTTCTTCCCCTTTGATCCATTCTGAATTGAGATAAGTATCCATACGTCCATTGATAAGATATTTCTTTTCAATCAAAGATATGTATCGGTCTTCAAGATTGATGACGATGGCTTCATCAATGGCCTGTCCCTGTGTTGGCAATACTTGTTTTCTGGTAATGCGAACATTATCAGATTCAACAACTGAGACATCCGTATATTTATAATTCAGTTTGACTATCGCAACAACATGGACACCATCCTGATAACAATCGGCATAGAGAACATTGCAGTTTGGCATTTCTTCAATCTGAGACCCTAATGCAAACAGCTTCTCAGTAATCTGTTTGGCCTGACTCTTGAAGTTATCTTCACTTTCAAGCATCTGATCACCACGTAAAAGAAGTTCGTGCAAACTAGCGACACTCAATCTTTTTAACTGTGCTGAATAGAGGGCTTTTTCGAGCTTCTTGTGATAATAATCATGTGTCGTATCATTAATTGCTGCGAAGTCTTTGCTTAAATGTATTTTTCGATGTTCAAAATCAATCATATGAACAAGGATTTTATTGATTATAATTGTATTCATTTAACACCTCGCCCCGTCATTATAACAAAATTCTCATTTTAGTCAAACTGCCACAAAGAATTACCATTTATGTCACATAATAGACTAACTCTATGTGACTAAAAGCCTTCAAAATTTGATATATTTTTTTAACGGATTCCATTCTATTTCATAATAATTTGGAAGATGTTATAATATTATTGGTGATACAATATGGAACTCAAAGAATTAATTGGAAATTACAAAAGAAAACACCAGTTGACAAACACCGAAATCGCTAATCGTCTCAATGTCACTAAAGCAACTGTTTCAAGATGGTTGTCCGGCGATGTTAAACGCGTTCAAGGAGAGACAATGGAACGCCTCAATCAGCTATTTGGTTATGACGTCGATAAACTCCTCAATGGGCAAATTTTTGAATTCAAAAAGCCAGTCCTTGGTTATGTCAAAGCTGGCTATGATATGTTTGCTGAAGAAAACTATTTAGGCCTTGAGCCGGTCACAGAAAGCGAAGAAAGACAGGGTGACTTCTTCCTTAGAGTGGTAGGCGATTCGATGATTGGGGATGGCATTGTTGATGGATCACTTGCTTATGTTTTGCGTTGCCAGGATGTCGACAGCGGCACAATCAGTGTTGTTTTAATCGGCGATGATGAAGTGACAATCAAGCGTGTCATCAAAAAATCAGATATGATAGTGTTAGAATCTTCCAATCCGCAAGTTCCAAGTCGTTATTTTACTGCAAATGAAGTGAACCAGCTACCAGTTCAGATCATTGGCAAAGTTGTATACGTTAAAACTGTATATTAGGAGGCAAAGTAAAATGAAATTATTTGATGAATTAGGCAGCAAAGTAAAAGATTTAAAAAACAAAGTTGATACTGATGACTTAAAAGAAAGAGCAAAGAAGCTCGGTAATCAGGTTGCTGATGTCACTACTGATGCCGTTAATCAGGTTAAAGATTCTGAATTCGGTAAAAAAGCTCAGGAACTCTCTTCAACAGTTAAAGACAACGTCCTTGATGCAGCAGACAAAGTTGCTGAAACTCCAGTAGGCAACAAGGCTAAGATGGCTGGCAAGAGCGTTGTTGGCGGCTTT
Source organism: Erysipelotrichaceae bacterium (assembly GCA_017633115.1). Lineage (GTDB taxonomy): Bacteria > Bacillota_I > Bacilli_A > Erysipelotrichales > Coprobacillaceae > RGIG9341. The sequence goes on from JAGBPZ010000167.1 coordinate 33,456, forward strand.
AAAGGTGCAGCTGCAAATGTTGATACTGAAACAATCAGTGACAAATTCTCTGAATTAGGAAAAGCATTAGTTCAAGGTGCTAAAGATGCCAAAGATGGTTTCATTGAAGGTGCAAAAATTGAACAGCCTGTAGTTGAAGATGTCGTAGAAGAAATCAAAGAAACAGTTGACGAAGTTGTCGAAGAAACTGAACAGACTGTTGAAGAAGTCACTGAAGACGTTGTCGAAGAAGTAGAAGAAACAATTGAATAATATGATTGAAGCGTGCTCGAAAGCACGCTTTTTTTTACTTATAAGAAACAAAAAAACCGCCATTGGCGGTTGTATTTTCAAATGGGGCGACTAGTCAGGATCGAACTGACGAATGCTGGAGCCACAATCCAGTGTGTTAACCACTTCACCATAGTCGCCACCTAGGACAATGTTGATTATATAGAAAAACCAAAACATTGTAAAGAAAAAAATACTTTTTTATACTCGCGATATATTTTTCTCTTTTTACAATGCACAGAGCCTTAACTGATTAGTCTGCATTTATCTTCGAAAATTCAATAGGTATTCTATGACCTTATATTATTTAAACAGACAAAACAACAACTCGTCACTGTATTTTGAATATTAAAGTCCAAATTGATATTTACTCTTATCTAAGCACTTGACAATAAAACGGGGTAAGTGTAAGCTAACTATGATTAAACATATTACGTTTTAGCTTTGAAAGGTGAATTAAATATGAATAAGATTACATTAAATCAACTCACTATAGGTCAATCCGCAGTCATTGACACTGTCGGTGGCGAAGGTGCTTTAAGACAGCATCTGCTTGATATGGGTATCATTCCTGGTGCTGAAGTGACCTTAACGAAATTCGCACCAATGGGTGATCCTTTAGAATTACGACTACATGGATACGAACTCACACTACGTCTTGATGATGCTCAAAAAATCGGCGTTACGTTGATTGATAAAGTTCACGAGTCACAAATAAGTGAGCCTATTATGTCCCACAGCTTCCATCCAGGTCTTGGTGAAGAAGGAAAATTCCATCCTAAAGGTACTGGTAATCCCCTACCTGATTCAGAAACATTGACATTTGCTCTGGTTGGTAATCAGAACAGTGGTAAAACTACATTGTTTAATCAGCTGACTGGATCAAATCAACATGTTGGTAACTTCCCTGGAGTCACTGTAGACCGTAAAGATGGACCGATCAGAGGACATAAAAATACCATGGTAACAGATTTACCTGGTATTTATTCAATGTCTCCTTATTCCAGTGAAGAACTGGTTTCAAGAAACTTTGTCCTTAACGACCATCCAAAAGCAGTCATCGACATTGTCGATGCTACAAATATCGAACGTAATCTTTATCTGACAATGCAGTTATTGGAAATGAATATTCCAGTTGTCGTCGCTCTTAATATGATGGATGAATTGACAGGCAATGGCGGTACCATTGATGTTAATGAAATGGAAGCTATGTTGGGTACACCAGTTGTACCGATCTCAGCAGCCAAGAAACAAGGCATAGATGAACTCGTCAACCATGCCATCCATATTGCAAAGTATCAGGAAAAACCGCTGCGCCAGGATTTCTGTAGCCAGGATGATCATGGGGGCGCTGTACACAGATGTTTACACGCCATTATCCATTTGATTGAAGATCATGCTCAGCGTGCTGAATTACCATTACGCTTTGCAGCAAGTAAATTGATTGAAGGTGATCAGCTCATTCTCAATCAGCTCAACCTGGATGATAATGAAAAAGAAATGATGGAACATATCATTCTTCAGATGGAAAAAGAACGTGGTCTTGACCGCAGTGCTGCTATTGCGGATATGCGTTTTGCGTTCATCCAAAAAGTCTGTGATGCCTGTGTTAGAAAACCAGTTGAAAGCAAAGAACATGTACGCAGTCAGCGTATCGACAATATTCTAACTGGTAAATGGACAGCCATCCCATTGTTTATTGCGATTATGGGGTTGGTCTTCTATCTGACATTTAATGTCGTTGGAGTCTGGTTACAGGATTTACTTGCACTTGGTGTTGAATCACTCACAGGTCTTGTGGATGAAGCCATGACAGCAGCACATATCAATGAGATGCTCCATGGTCTTATTATCAATGGTATCTTTGAAGGTGTCGGCAGTGTTTTGAGCTTCCTGCCTATCATCATTACGATGTTCTTCTTCCTGTCATTACTTGAAGACAGTGGCTACATTGCTCGTGTTGCCTTCTTCATGGACCGCATTTTACGCCGCTTAGGTTTATCAGGTCGCAGTATCGTACCTATGTTGATTGGCTTTGGCTGTACAGTACCTGCTGTTATGGCGACACGTACACTTCCAAGTGAACGTGACCGTAAAATGACTATTCTTTTAACACCATTTATGAGTTGTACTGCAAAATTACCTATCTATGCATTCTTCGTTGATGCATTCTTCCCTAGACATAAGGCACTGATTATGACTGGTCTTTATGTCTTAGGAGTTGTCATTAGTATTTTAATCGCACTTATTTATAAAAAGACCCTGTTTAAGGGTGAAGCCGTTCCATTCGTTATGGAATTGCCTAATTATCGTATGCCTAGTCCAAGAAATGTCATGCAGCTCTTATGGGAAAAATCACGTGACTTCTTACAGCGTGCTTTCTCAGTTATCCTGATTGCTACAATTGCCGTCTGGCTCTTACAGAGTTTCGACTTCCACTTTAATTTTGTCACTGATTCTCACAGTAGTATTCTGGCTGTCATTTCTGGATTCATGGCCCCATTATTCAAACCAATTGGTTTAGGAGACTGGCGTATTGTCACATCACTGATCAGCGGCTTCATGGCTAAAGAAAGTGTTGTTTCTGTCATGCGTGTCCTCTATAGTAATCAGGGTGGTGTTAAAGCTGCCATGACTGGATTAACTGCCGCTTCAATGTTGGTATTCAGTCTTCTTTATACACCTTGTGTTGCTGCTGTTGCTTCTATTAGACGTGAACTTGGCAGTAAATGGGCATGGTATGTTGTCATCTGGCAATGTATGATTGCTTATGCAGGGGCACTCATTGTACGTCTGATTGGCCTGATGATTGGTTTTTAAAGGAGTACTATCATGTCATTATTAGACTTACTTATTACTGCAATCGTCATTTTTGCGGTTGTTAAATCTATTTCTTATCTCATTAGAGATCATCGTTCAGGATGTGGTGGTTATTGCGCCGCCTGTCCCCATAAATGTCAACAGGTGAAGAAAAAAGCATGATCAATATCCTTATCATCATTGCCCTTGTCTGTGGCATCGGTTGCGCAATAGTTATAGCCTATCAGCGTTATCGCAAAGGCAGTGCCTGTTGTGGCGAACATGAAGAAACAGTTGCCAGAGTTATGCCTGGTGACCGTAATAAAAAGCACTATCCTTATAAAGCGATTCTGAACATTGGTGGTATGACCTGTGAAAATTGTGCTATCAGAGTTGAAAATGCTTTAAACAGTTTACCTGATGTACTGGCGAACGTTGATATTGCCACTAAAAAGGCAACAGTTTTGACGAAAGAACCGTTAGATGAACAATCAATTCGTGATGCTATTAGTCAGGCGGGTTATATCGTCATGTCAATTGAATAACTCACATAAAAATACCGATCTGATTACTCAATCAAATCGGTATTTTTTATTCATTCTTATTACTAGCTTCTAAACGTTCCATGTATTCGTTATAGGTGATATCATGAGCCATCTTAAAGCTGTCCTCTCGACTTTCAAAAAGCTTTTCAAGATAATCATCGTTGATGGTTAAAAGTTCAGCTCCAACACGGTCAATAATGGCTAAAGCAACGTTCGTACAGTTGTCCGAAATACGTTCCATATTACCTAAAAGCTCCATGAACCCTACACCAGAATTGGCATCACACTCGCCTGAACTTAAGCGATCAAGATGCGTACTCTTCATCTTTGCTACCATTTCGTCTACAACTTCTTCTAATGGTTCAATTGCAAAGGCTGATTCAAGATCACGTTTTTTGAATGATTGTTCTGTTTCATTTAAAATGCGTTCAATCAAATCAATCAATACTTTCAATTCTGCCTTGGCATTCTTTGAGAATACATTGCCTCGTTCATTCATCATCTGAGCAATCTCACCGATATTCATCGCATGATCGCCTAGTCGTTCAAATTCCGAAACAATACGATAGTAAGCATTGAGGATAATCGAGTTATCCGGTGATAAAGCATTTGCTGCTAAGGCTCCCAAATAATGGATCAGTGATTCACAGAATAAATCGATATTGTCTTCCTCTTCTACCAGAGTATTCAAGACAGTCTCATCAAACTGATCAAGTAAAGATAAACCGCGACGATAGTTCGCTCGCGCCACATCATACATTTCTGATAACAAGTCATAACAACTACGAAGTGCTAAGGCTGGAGTCGCAAAGAACTGTGGGTTGAGAGCATCCAGCTTTTCCTGATAAGGGTTGACTTCGCGTGCTTTGTCCTTAACCAAACGTTTCGATAAGTCGCGACAGCGATTAATAAACGGTAATGCTATGATGGCAGGAATCAGGTTGAAAACCGTATTCATATTGGCAATTGAACCCGAATTAACGACGTTATCCCAAAGTCCATTGATGACACCGGTTTGTCGCAAAATAAAGATACCAGCAAATATACAAGTAATCTTTATAATATTGAAAAGCACATTGACGACACCAACGCGTTGCTGGTCAGGCGGTGCACCAATAGAACAGACTATATAAGTTGTTGCACAGTCGCCAAGATAGATACCAATGATAACAGAATAAACAGTAGAAAATGTTAAAGTACCTGTAACTGCAATAGCCTGCAGGATACCTACAGAAGCTGATGCACTTTGAAGTATGAATGCCATTACTGCACCTGCCATAAAGCCGAGTGCAGGATTAGCATCAAAAGCGGTAAACAGTCTTGTAAAGACTCCTGTTTCCCTTAAAGAATCAACTGCTCCTGTCATTGTCATCAAACCCATAAAGAGAATACCAAAGCCCATAAAAATCGTACCAAGAGTTCTTGAATTATTGAACTTCAAAAACTTGATACAAATAATACCACCAATCAAAGCCACTGGTGCGAGTGTAGACGGATTAAATAATTGCAACCATGAAGCTGAGCCAGAATTAATATCCATTAAACGGATAATCTGACCTGTCACTGTGGTACCAACGTTCGCCCCTACAATAATACCTAGTGATTGATCCAATGTGATAATGCCAGCAGCCACCAAACCTGACGTAATGACAATTGTCGCCTTAGATGACTGAATGAGCGCTGTCACCAACAGTCCCAGAAGAAAAGCTTTAAAAACATTATTTGTGACTTGTTCCATCAAACGTTTCAAATTGCCAGAAGAGCTTTGCTTTAGGCCATCGCCCATGAGCTCCATACCAAAAAGAAACATCGCTAAGCCGCCAAGCAAACTCAGCAAATCAAATATGCTCATACTATTTATCTCCTTAAATTGAGGTTCATAGATTTATTATATACGAAACATGTTAAATATTCTTAGTAAAAATGACATAAATAGATAGATAAATGTTAAATTATTGTGAAATAAATTGTTTTAAAATATTTAAATCCTAGAAACCTCTCTTTTTCAAGCCATCAAAAATGCATGATATAAAAAAAGTATACCCCTGAGGGTATACCAGTTATGATTAGTCTTCAAACTCTGTAGGTGCATCAACAACGTTCTTTTTAACTGAATTGACACCATTGACACATGCTTTCATTGTTTTATAACCTTCACTGACAGCAATGATCTGACCATTTCTTGCTTTCAGACGGAAACGGAATTCACCTCTTTTATCCGTATAAAGTTCAAATTTTGGATTCTTTTCAACCGCAAATCCTTCAACAGTCTGATCTTCTACAGCAGCGATTGGTGCATTTCTTGCAACTGAAGCAATACCCTTCTTAGTAGAAGCTAAACTATTATACACTTCACTATCTGCAATGACCTGACCATTAGTAGCTTTTAATACAAATTTAGTACCAGTTTTTGTTTTTTTAATGACAAATTTACCCATATATTATCTCCTTTCCAATAACCTTTTATATCTCTAATTTTATTATAGACATCACTTAAAATAATTGAAAAGAAATTCATAGGTTTTTAAAAATTTCGTTTGTCTATATCTTCCTACACTACCTTATACAGCATGCAAATATATGGCATCATTTTCAAAAAATGTGTAAAATAAAAGTAGTGTTTTAGGAGGAATTAAATTATGGGATGCACTACTATTCTCGTGGGCAAAAACGCATCATACGATGGCTCAACAATAATTGCCCGCAATGATGACGCACCTGCAGGCAACTATATGCCTAAGAAGTTTATCGTTGTTAATCCAGATGAACAGCCTCGTCATTACAAATCTGTTCTCTCACATGTTGAAATAGAATTACCAGATCAGCCATTGCGCTATACCTGCATGCCAAACGCAGTAGATGGTGAAGGCATCTGGGCAGCAACTGGTGTTAATGAACTCAATGTTGGCATGACTGCCACAGAAACAATCACTTCCAATGAGCGTGTTTTAGGCGCTGACCCGCTGGTTATTTATGACAAGGAAGCCGAACAACCAGGTGGCATCGGTGAAGAAGATATTGTATTGATTACTTTGCCATATATTCGTTCAGCTCGTGAAGGTGTTAAACGTCTTGGTCACCTGCTTGAAACTTATGGCACTTATGAAATGAACGGTATCGCTTTCCAGGATGTCAATGAAATTTGGTGGTTAGAAACAATTGGCGGTCATCACTGGATGGCTAAACGTGTTCCTGATGATCACTATGTCGTCATGCCAAATCAGCAAGGTATAGATGAGTTTGATCTTGATGATGCTTTTGGTCCTCAAGTCAACCATATGTGTTCAGCAGATTTACGTGAGTTTATCGTTGATAATCACTTAGATCTTAACTTAGATGGACACTGTAATCCAAGATGGATTTTTGGTTCTCACAATGAATCCGACCATATCTATAATACACCTCGTGCCTGGTATATCGAACGTTACTTCAATCCCCGCACTTATCGTTGGGATGGTGAGCAGGCAGATTATATGCCTGAATCCAATGATATTCCATGGATGCTTGTACCAGAGCATAAGTTGACTGTCGAAGATATCAAATTTGCTTTATCATCTCATTTCCAGGGAACACCATATGATCCTTATGACAAAGGTCCACTTTCCAACAAATATCGCAGCGTCGGCGTTAACCGTACAGACTTTCTTGGTCTCATTCAAATGCGTCCTTATGGTGCCGAAGAATGTCAGGCAATTCAATGGATTGCAGTAGGCTCAAATGTCTTTAATACCCTTGTCCCATTCTATACAAATGTCACCACAACACCGGACTATGTCGCCAATACTAATGGCACTGTCTCAACTGAAAATTTCTATTGGAGTACCCGTTTGATTGGTGCATTAGCTGATGCTTCATTTGCTTCATGTCATATTCATATCGAACGTTATCAAATGATGGTTATGTCAAAAGCTCATGCACTTCTTAATAAATATGATACAATTCTTAAAGAAACACCTGTTGATAAGCGTCAGGCAGTTTGTATAGAAGCAAATCAGAAGATCGCAGATATGTTAAAAGAAGAAACCACAAAAGTTCTTGACAAAGTACTTTATGAACGCAGTTGTCAGATGAAAAATGCATTTGCCCGTTCAGATGCATAAGGAGACTATTATGGAAAGAATCGCCAGCTTTTCTGTCGACCATACCAAACTAAAAAAAGGTATTTATGTATCCCGTGTTGATGATGATCTTATTACCTGGGATATTCGTATGACAGAACCAAACAACGAACCTTACATTGATCCAAAAGCATCACACACCATTGAACATATTGGGGCAACACTTTTAAGAAATGGGATCTACAAAGATCATATTATTTATTTTGGTCCCATGGGTTGTCTAACAGGATTCTACCTTATTACCCGTAACTTGTCTGAAGAGCAAGTCATCCCAATGGTCAAAGATGTAATGCGACAGATTTCTCAGTGGAGTCAAACTATTCCTGGTGCCAAGGCTGAGGAATGTGGTAACTACACTTATATGAATTTAGAAGGTGCTAAATCAGCTGCCAGACATTTTATTGAAGCTGATTTGGAATTCAAATATCATTACCTCTAGGTTATGACAATCTTAATCGTACAATAATGAATAAAGCCATATCATTGTCATTATGGGCAACGATATGGCTTTTATGATTCACTATGTGTGGTGTAGGGTAACAAAAAAGATGGTCAAGCCATCTAAAAAAGAGGTAGAGGACTATACATGATTATATACAGGCAAAGCGTTATTCAAGAGTTAATACATTAATGACCGTATAGTCCTCAGTTGTGTCTATGAGAACGTTATTATTCTCACACACATATCTTACCATGTTTCAAATCATTGAAAAATAGGCAAATCTAAAATAGAGCTATAACTTTTTAGTTATAGCTAACAATCAATTTGTTCAAGTTCTTCCTCTATACATTGTAAATAGAGTTTTTCATAGCTATTTAATGTATGGTCTTCAGGATAAAGGAGAATATCAGCACCTTTTAGTTCATAATCTTGACAAGCAACAGTGACCAGATTGTGTTCTCTTAAGTATTCACGAGGTGGAGGTGAAGTCCAAAAGAAAGCATTATTAAATGTGCTTAAGGTGATGGCAATTGACATACGGTCGTGAACTTTGATAATACGTTGAATGCCAGCCATTTCAACAAAAGATTCTAAAAATGCGATACGATCATCTGAATAACGAATGTCATTGTGCAAGACTTCAATCTGATTTTTTAAATCTGCCAAATATAATGATTTCTTTTTTGCAAGAGGATTGTTCTGCGACATTAACACAACTTTCGTATATTCACGTAAGACTTGAAACTTTAAACGCTTATTTTTCGCTATATTCCTATAAAAAGATATTTCATGGTCATATAAGCGAATAATGCCCAAATCATATTGCCCTGACACAACAAGATTCATCGTTTCAGTTGTATCAGTCTCATGATAAACAATACGTGCTGAATCATGCAGCATATCAGATTTTTTAAGGAAGCAAAAGAAGGCATTAGATGTATAGATTGAGGTAATGCTGGCAAGTGAAAAATACCTTGGACTTTCGTGTTTACCTTTACTCATATGCTGAAGATCTTCGAACTGATCAACAAGATTATGGATCTTTTTGATTGCGAGGCGCCCCTTCTGAGTGACAACAACACCTTTATTTGAGCGTTCAAAAATCCTTGTATCAAGTTCTTTTTCGATATCATGAATGACCTTGGATAAATATGGCTGTGTCATATAAAGTGATTCAGCCGCTTTGGATATCGATCCCTGACGTTCGACCTCAAGAATATATTTCAAGTGTTCTACATTCATATCCATTCCTCCTCACTTCTCCATTTAATCAAATATCAGCTGTTTTCTCAAGTCTAACCCGTTCTATCATAACAAAAATGATATAAGTTTACAGTGACTGCTCAAAAGCCATTATCACCAATTCTTATTGACAAACAAAATAATAATGGGGTACAATAGACACGCATTCAAAAAGTGCTCAGGTGGTGGAACGGTAGACACGCTGGTTTCAGGTACCAGTGGCTTGTGCCGTGTGGGTTCAAATCCCATCCTGAGCACCATTTTTTATTTATAAACAAAGTCATAAAAATGTTAAAAGCGTTGATAATTTCAACGCTTTTTTGTTAGCTTCAGGTTCTGCATTTATCTTGTATTAGAATTTTTGATAGTTTGTTTGTTCTATATAAAAAAATAATAGAAGTATTCATCGCAGCTGTAGAAACAAAAATTCACTCAGAGTTACAGAGAGTTCCTCCCAGATACTCTTTTAGATTATTTTTATCAAATTTTATGTAAAGTTAACTTGACATTATTATTAACTGGGAGTATGATGATAGTGTAAAGTAAGCTTTACATAAAGAGGTGATATCGTGAAAAATAGAATCGAAGAAATAAGAACTCAAAAAGGCATTAAACAAGAAGAACTGGCGAAGCTAATGGGTGTATCACGTCAAACGATCAGCTCATTGGAAAATGGACGCTATAACCCTTCTATCATGCTTGCACATAAAATCGCCAAATATTTTGGTATGACTATTGAAGAACTGTTTATATTCGAGGAGGATTAGTTATGAATAATAATCAAGCAAGAACCCTGTTAAGTATTTTTTGGATTATCTTAGGTATTGTCATACTGACATTATCAGTCCTTGGCATTTTAAATAACACTCTATTTGGCGGAATGGGTGGAGCTCTTATTGCTGTTGGCTGCTTGCAGCTTTATCGTCATATAAAATATAGCAGAGATGAAGACTACAAAGAGAGAATCGATATTGAAGTCAGTGATGAACGCAACAAATTTTTACGATTAAAGAGTTGGGCATGGGCAGGTTATATAACTGTTTTAGTCGAAGCAGTCGCTTCAATTATTGCCTATATCAGTAAACAAGTTCTGATTGGACAAATACTTTGTTATTCAATCTGTCTCATAACTTTCACTTACTGGCTTTCTTATATGATTTTAAGCAGAAAATACTAAGTCATTTAATATAGGGAGTTTAATGCTCCCTATATTTTTATATTAATACTTGTTATAAATGCGTAGAGATTAAATAAGCAGCAATACACTAAAGGCAGAGTTTCATCGTCTTAAATAGTCAAAAGGGAAAGTAGTCAGCCCCATTGTTTGCGCATTGTCTTTGCATAGATTCATTTCTCCATTATAATGAGTTTTGGAGGCTATTATGAAAACATTAAAACGACTTGCCAGTTATTATAAACCCTATTTGGATATCTTTATCTTCGATATGATTTGCGCTATTGCTATTTCAGTTATTGATTTGAGTTATCCGCTAATCCTCAATTATTGTACTCGACATCTGTTTATCGGTGAAAAAAGCTTGATTATCAAGCTTCTGCCAATCGTCCTGGTGATATTACTGATTATGTACATCATTCGTGCACTATGTCGTTACTATGTCAGTGCTCAAGGCCACATCATGGGTGCAATGATGGAACGTGACATGCGTGCTGATTTATTTGATCAATACCAGCGTCTTTCATTTAGCTATTATGATACTCACAATACCGGTGTCATGATGAGCAGAGTCATCTCCGATTTATTCGATATCAGTGAATTTGCACATCATGGACCTGAAAATCTTTTTATATCCTTTATTAAGATTGTTGGTTCATTTTTCATTCTTTCAATGATCCATCTCCCACTGGCTCTGATTTTATTACTTGTAACAATCGTTATGGCGGTCTTTAGCTTTTCACAAAACAAACGTATGCGCCGTACTTTTGATGACAATCGCCGTCGCATCGGCGATGTGAACGCCACGGTATTAGACTCATTAAGTGGTATTCGTATTGTCCAGTCATTTACCAATGAAGACTATGAAAAAGAGAAATTCAAACATTCAAATGATGCCTTTTTAGACTCAAAGCGTGACAACTACCACGCTATGGGTTTCTTTCAGGCAGGCAATGGTTTCTTTCTAGGATTGCTGTATATCACCCTGATTGGGGCTGGTGGTTACTTTGTGATCAATAATACAATTGATCCTATATCACTGGCAACCTTTGCCCTCTATATCAACATCTTTGTCGCACCAATTGAAGTCCTTGTTGAATTCACAGAAATGCTACAAAAAGGGTTATCGGGATTTCGTCGTTTTGAAGAGATTATCGATGAACAACCGGATGTTGTCGAATCGCCTGATGCGAAACCACTGACTGATGTAAAGGGGCATATCTGTTTCAATCAGGTCACTTTCACTTATGATCATGCATCTAAAGTACTTGATCAAGTCGATATCGATATCCCTGCGGGTGACAAAATCGCTGTTGTCGGACCAAGTGGATCGGGTAAAACAACTCTTTGTTCACTCATACCCCGCTTCTATGATGTCACTCAGGGAGCAATCACCATTGATGGTCATGATGTCAGGGATGTCACACTAAAATCTTTGCGACAGACAATCGGACTTGTCTCCCAAGATGTTTATCTCTTCAACGCTTCCATTTATGACAATATTGCCTATGGCAATCTCGATGCCACCGATGAAGAAATTATTGAAGCAGCTAAAAAGGCTTATATCCACGATGATATCATGAGTTTTCCTGATGGTTATCAAACGCTTTGTGGTGAACGAGGTACCCGCTTATCTGGTGGGCAGAAACAGCGTATCGCAATTGCCCGTGTCTTCCTTAAAAATCCATCAATCCTGATTCTTGATGAAGCAACGAGTGCTCTTGATAACGAGTCTGAACGTATCGTTCAGAAAGGACTTGAGGATTTAAGTGTTGGCCGTACTTGTGTGATGATTGCCCATCGCCTTTCAACAATCAAAAATGCAGATCACATTATCGTTATTGATAATGAAGGTATTAAGCAACAAGGGACCCATGATGAGCTTATGGCAAAAGGTGGTCTTTACAAAGACTACTATAACCTGCAGTTTAGACAATAATGATCAAATGAAAAATCTCACTTTCAGTGATCAGATGATTTAATCATTTCATCTGTCCACCTAAGTGAGATTTTATATTTATATGCATGCCTTATATCAAATCAATAATGGCAGGAATAATTTTGCGAGTGCAAGAAAGATAAAGAAGCCTAAAACATCCGTCGCTGTTGTGACAAAGATTGAACTCGCAACAGCTGGGTCCTGGTGCATCATTTTAAGACAGACTGGAACAAGGAAGCCAAAAATACCAGCCACGACCATATTGCCTATCATCGCCACAATAACGATAAGTGAAAGGAAAACATTGTGATAAATGATGTAGACTACAATACTTGTGACAATACCATTGATGGCACCATTGATTATACCAGCAAAGATTTCTTTGAACAAAGCACGGCGACCTTCAGTAGAGTTGACAGTTTCTCGAGCGAGATGTCTCACCACAATCGACATTGTCTGTGATCCGGCATTCCCACCCATACCACTGATAATCGTCATAATTGCTGATAAGGCAACAACCTGTGAAATCGTATCTTCAAACAGTTTGACAACTGATGAAGCAAGAAACGCTGTCAAAAGATTGACTAACAACCATGGCAGTCTCATCTTAACAGATTCAAAAAGTGTCGATTCAAGCGTTTCTTCCTCATTAACACCATAAAGTTTGAGTAAGTCTTCATCACTTTCCTGAATGATAACATCGATAATATCATCGACAGTGATGACACCAAGTAATTGACCATGAGTGACGACTGGTAAAGTGTTCAAGTCATATCTGGCAACAAGTTTAGCGGCTTCTTCCTGGTCAGCTTCCGCTTCAATTGAAATTGGATGAGGACTCATGATTTCTAATAATTTTGCAGTTCTTGGCGATGTCAATAGCTTACGTAAATCAACACTGCCACATAATTTATTTTTATCATCAACAACATAAATTGTTTGTAGCTGTTCTGTTTTAGGTGCAATTTCAACAATTCTCCTGAGACCTTCAGCAACTGTTCGCTCTTCTCTTAAAGCTATATAAGCCGTTGTCATTAACCCGCCGGCACTCTCTTCAGGATATTGAAGTAAGCCAGTGATAATGTCACGGTCTTCTTTTTTCATCTGGTCGAGCAGTTTTTTACGTTTGCCAATATTGAAATCACTGAGAATATCAACAATATCGTCATCGGACATATCGTTGATGACCATCAAAAAGCGATGTTCATCCAACATTAAAGCGATACGTAAACGCTCCTCATCATCTGATTCTTCAAGTAGATGGGCAATTTCAATATCCGGCAATAATTGCAACAGTTCTGATAATTCATCATCGTCTAAATCATCGACTTCATCCGCAAAGTCATATGCTTCATGTTCATGAATATACACTAATAAGGCATCTTGCTTCTTTTCTTTCAATAATTCTTTTAATGATTTCATAGCTGTCACATCCTTCTTTTCGCATTTTACACCTTTAAAATAAGAAAACAATATGAATGATAATAATTATAAACAAATACAAAAGTTATAGTTCATTTTATGGCTTGATAACTTATGAAATGTTATTTGTTACAATTGCTTATTTTTCTCAATCATTCTAAAATAATAGTAGCAAAGGAGTTGATTGATTGTGCTTATAAGGAAAGCTCATTTATTATACGCACTGATGTTTTCCATCCTGTTGCTTTTATGCGGTTGTCAACAAAAGCAACAACCGACAGTCGATACATCGGTGTCAGAAGAAGAAAATAAGGAGGAAAGTATTATGACATTAAAGATGACTATCAATGAGAAACCAGTAGACGTTGTTTGGGAAAGCAATGATGCTGTTACAGCTTTACAGGAGCTTGCAAAAGAGACCCTTGAAATCAAGTTGAATCAGTACGGAGGTTTCGAACAGGTAGGTTCAATTGGTTCATCACTGCCTCGTAATGATAAACAAATTACAACTGATCCCGGTGATATCGTTCTTTATTCAGGTGATCAAATGGTCGTTTTCTTTGGTACAAACTCATGGGCTTATACCCGTCTGGGAAAAATCAAAGGTCAATCAGAAAAAGAGCTGACAAAATTACTCAAAAAGAAAAGTGTGACTATCACACTTAAATACGAATAATATTCAAAGCAGGAATCATCAATCCTGCTTTTTTAAACGCTAAAAAAGAACTCCATGTGGAGTTCTCTTTGAATTGATTAGATTAAAGTTAAGAGATCAGTGTAATCGTAACCATCGAAGCTGTCAGCTACATTCTTGCAAACGATCTTACCATCATAGCAGTTAACACCAGATGCGATGACTGCACTGTCTTTAACGGCTGCTTCTAAGCCTTTATTAGCAATTTCTAAACCATATCTGATTGTTGCATTTGTAAGCGCGATAGTACTTGTTCTTGGTACTGCACCTGGCATATTACCAACACAGTAATGTACGACGCCACCTTCGACGTAGATTGGATCATCATGAGTTGTGACTTTTGAAGTTTCACCACAACCACCCTGGTCAATTGCAACGTCAACAAAAACAGCACCATTCTTCATGACATCAAGATGTTTAGCTTTGAATAATTTAGGAGTTGAACCACCTGGAATTAATACTGAACCAATAACTAAGTCAGCATCTTTTAAAGCACGTTCAACATTGCTGTCATTTGAAACTAATGTCTGAACCTGAGAACCAAACATATTATCAAGTTCTTCTAAACGTTTTAAGCTGATATCTAAGATTGTAACGTTGGCACCCATACCAACAGCAATCTTACAAGCGTTAGCACCAACTGTGCCGCCACCTAAAATAACAACGTTAGCTTTAGGAGTACCTGGAACACCAGCTAATAAGACACCTTCACCACCATATTTCTTTTCGAGATATTTAGCACCTTCCTGGATTGATAAACGACCAGCAATCTGGCTCATAGGTGCTAATAATGGTAATGATCCATCAGTTTCCTGTAATGTTTCATAGGCAACTGCTTTAACCTTACCTTCAAGTAAAGCATCCATCTGCTGCTTATCTGCTGCTAAATGAAGGTAAGTATAAAGAATTAAACCATCACGGAATAATGGATATTCACATGGTAATGGTTCTTTAACTTTAACCATCATATCAACAAGTGCCCAGATTTCTTTAGGATCATCTAATAAAGATGCACCAGCTTCAACATATTCAGCATCTTTGAAGCCAGAACCTACACCAGCACCTTTTTCAACATAGACATGATGTCCAGCGTTGACATAAGTACGTACATTATCAGGTGTTAAACCTACACGGAATTCATTGTTTTTAATTTCTTTGACACATCCAACTTTCATTATATTTGTCCTCTTTCTGCCTGCATAACAGGACTTATTGTTTTCAATGTTATATTCATTTATACCATGACGCCCTTTTTGTTGCAAGAATATCTATACCTTAAAGAAAAATTTTCTCTTTAAAAATTCTCATTTTCCTAAAATATCACGTTTTATTATCGATTTAAGCAATTTATTTTATTGAAGCTCTTAATTTTTGATTTGTTTCACTATGTAATTCATAGTGAATTCGCTATAATAAAATCATAATTGAGGTGAAGCCAATGAAAAAACTGTTATTAATAGTATTAACTTTGTTTTTACTACTAGGATCTGGAAATATAATCAACGCGGAAGACTCTGTCATTCCTGATGATTCTTCCGATATTGTCGAGGAAGTCGAAGCGTTTGGTGTCAAAGGCATTGATTACAATGTCATTAAAAAAAGTGACGAATCATATACCAACACCATTACAGTTACCCCTGCTGGCACTTACTATATCGATCTTCAATACAATAATGGCTCATCTTATAAAACTATCGCTTCTTATACCACTGATCATGATGGGATTGCTGATGTTGAATTTCCTGATGACTATTGGGCAAATGCAAGCCATACAAAATGGCGCATAATTGTCAATGCTACACCTGATACGGAAGAATATATCAGTGATGATATCACTCTGTACACAAGTAACCGTGATACTTTAAAACTCTATGGTGATGTGGGCTATATCTATAATATCGAACATCAATTACCAGTCTATCAAAAGAATACAACAAAGCAGCATGAGATTGCGAGCATCACAAAGATCATGACAGCTATTCTAGCAATTGAAAATTGTGATTTAGATGATGAAGTCACTATTTCCAGTACCGCTGCCAAAACATCTTATTCACACATTCTATTAACAGAAAATGAAAAAGTCACTGTTAAGAATTTGCTTTATGCCGCTATGCTGCCTTCAAGTAATGGCGCTGCCCGTGCTTTAGGTGAGCATGTTGCTGGCAGTCAAAGTGACTTTGCCAAACTCATGAATGAAAAAGCAAAAGAACTTGGCTGCACAAATACTCATTTTGTCAACTGCCATGGACTTCATCATAAGGATCACTACTCCACAGCACATGATGTGGCTTTGATTTTAGCTTATGCTTACCAAAACAGCACTTTTAGAAAAATCATTGGTACAACAAGTTATACTTATCAAAATGTAGATGGCACTTATACTTGTCCACTAGCAAGCACTAATAAACTTCTAACAATGTCTGGTGTGGAAGGTGGTAAAACAGGTTTCACCGATGAAGCCGGCAAATGTTATGCTGGAGTGTTTAGTTATAAGGGCGAACACTATGTCACCGTGACATTGGGCTGTAAAACAAGCAAAAAGCGTTGGCATGATGCTAAACATTTAATCAGCTATATTAAGTATTGGTATGGTAATCCATATACAATTTATTATCATACTGATGGTGGCGAAATAGATGACTATTCGCCTCGTACATATAACGGTAAACAAACAGTGACTTTGTTAAAAGCGACAAAGCGTAATTATTTCTTTAAAGGTTGGTATACAAGTGCAGCTTTAAAAACAAAAATCACGACCATCAAAAAAGGTAAAAGTGGTCATAAACATCTTTATGCTAAGTGGTCAAAAGTTAAAGTCAAAAAAGCAAGAAAACCTAAGGTTAAAAATATTAAAAAGAAAAAAATCATTGCTACATGGAAAAAGACAACTTCTGCTAAAGGTTATCAATTACAATATTCAACAGATAAAACTTTCATAGAAAATGTTAAAACAAAGTCCACAAAGAAGAAATCATTGACTGTCAAGTGTGATAAAAAAGGTACTTACTATGTCCATGTACGTGCCTACCGTCTTGATTCAACAGGTCATAAAGTCTATGGACTTTGGAGCACACCAGTTACAGTCAAAGTCAAAAAATAGAAGCAATCATGGGTCAGTGACTCAGAATTGCTTCTTTTATATTTCTCACTACTTTCAGGTTCGTCACCTATATAACAGTCTTATTTGGATGAAGCTCGGATAATCTTTTGGATTTCGCTTCTTTCAAGCCAGATTGTTTTTCCATCCACTAAGTGGACCATTTCCACATCATTTTTATAATCGTTGCCGATATAAATAATCTCATCAATGTTTAAAAGTATAGATTTTCTACCCAGACCAGAAACATCTTTACGATAAATATTAATTGGTACAAATTTCGCCATTATAACTCTCCTGTTTATTTGTCATATTTTTAAGTATTATCAATTAAATATTTAGAAAAAGTGATATTGATTGATCCTCAATATCACTTTTATAATTATGACAGATTACAAACTTTGATGATTTCTGCTACTGAAGGTATATCTTCTATGGTCACAGACATCTTGATATCATCATCACTTATAGTTTCAATCAAACGATTTTCAACATTATTTCTAATCGCATCATATAATTCTCTGATAGTACGTCCATTCGCAAACTTTTTTTCTTCATGAATGATTTTAATGATGTCATTGATTTTTTCTTGAGCATCATTATTCACCGTGAGTTGATCCTTTGACATCATATATTTGATAATATCAATGCATTCTTCAACTGAATAGTCAGGGAAATTAATTTCCTTTATTCGACTCTTCAACCCTGGATTAATGGCATAAAGGCCATCCATCTCACCAGGATATCCTGCAAAAATCAAACAACTGTTACGACGATACTGTTCATCATCCATGAATCGAACCAGTTCGGCAATGGCTTCTTTGCCGAAATTATTATCACTGCCATTAGCGAGAATATAGGCTTCATCAATTAATGTAATACAACCAAGACCACTTTCTAATACACTTCTCGTCTTAAGTGCAGTCTGCCCTACATAACCTGCTACAAGATCAGATGCACCATTTGTACGGTAAGGCCTTGTCAATATACCTAACTCTCGTAAGTAACGATCAAGAAGTTCAACGCTTGTGGTTTTCCCAGCGCCTGGCTTTCCTTTGAAGAAATAGTGACCAGGTTCAATAGTCTTAGCATGCTGAGGGACTTTTTTATTAAAGATTTCTGTCTTAATGATTTTCTTTATGACATCCTTTAATTCTTTGTTGCCAGTGCGTTCATGGTCGATTTGTTCAAGCATTACTTTCAAACGATCTAATTCCTGTTCTTTAGATTCAGGAGAATAACGCATAATGATATTTGGATCTAAATCATCAATGCTAAGAATCTTACGATTTGTCTTATCGGCATGACGATTGTGCATAGTAATTAAATCATCTAACAGATTCTTGATCTGACGTGCATTTCCTGAATCAGGAGTGCGATGTTCATATAAAGACTGACAATAGTTCTCTACTATCGCATTGAGTTCATCAGTTGAGTGATAACCTTTGGATTGCGTCATTTTCAAGAATATTGAATATAACTCTTTACCAGAATAGTCATGTAGATGAATAATACTACGACTGCGACCTCCTTCACGTCTGGCATCAAAGCGGTTGCCAAAGCCAGGGTCTAGATTAAGGAACTGATCAAGATTCTTTTCATAGATTGCAAAGATTACTCTTAACGGTTTCTTTTGATCTTCAATTGGTGCTAAAAACGTCTGAATAACTTCTTTACCGGTTGCATGATCAGCACCATTCAATAATTGATGACACTCATCGACAAGCAAAAGACGATTACCACTTAAGGCTTCATCAATGACTTTTTTAGCGTCTGCTTTACTACCATTTTGATAAGTGCTCATAAGTGCATCAGATGAAATCCTGACAGATTCAGCACTTGAAATGACATGGAGACGATAATAGAAATTTGTCATCAAGTCAAACAATGTTGATTTACCAGTACCAGAATTACCTGCAATAATCAAAGGTCTTACTGGCATATGGAAAACAGATTGGCCATCTTCTTTATAAGCATTGACAGCATAGGCAATATCACGCAAGTGTTCAATGACATCATCAAATCCCACATAACGCTCATTAATATCTTTAATGATGTCTTCAAGAACTTCAAGTGGTGATTCTTCTTTAGGAGGCAGTACAGACATATAGTTATCAGGTAAATCGTTAACCTCATATACTTTAGCCTCTGGTGATGCTAAATCTATACCTTGAGCCTTACATCTTTCGATACGTTTGTCATTCATCTTTTCCAGAATGTTTTTCATTTCTCCTGCGTTACGATGATCAGCATCATTGACTTCATGGACATACTCACAGATACGCTTAAGCTCTTCGTCACATTCCGCAGTTGATGATTGATTGTTTTTGCGCATCATCAGTTTTATGATTTCAAAAAGCTCTTCTGCTGAATAGTCATCAATCACAATACGTGTGAAACGTCTACTGACGCCAGGATTGAGAGCATCAAACTCTTTTTCTTTGTTTGGATAAAGAGCAACTGTACACATTAATGGATTATCGCGACTTGTTGCAGATTCTGTAGGTGCTAATAAGGCACTGACAATTCCTGCGCCATCAATATTACGTTCCGTCAGACTAGATGCCTCATCAACAAATAACATTGCCTGACGACTTTGTGCTTCATCAATATATTTCTTGAATTTTTCGATTCCAGCGCCTACATATTGACTAGCTAAGTCTGTGGCTGTACAGTCGACATTTTGTGATGTACCCGTAAGTCCAAGTTGGAAGTAAAGACGTCCTAATATTGCTCCAATCTCACTCTTACCCGTACCAGGATTGCCAATAAGTTTAATAGAACCGGCATGGACTTCGTCTAGCGGTCTATTATTGGCTTTGGCATCTTCCACGCGATTGGCTAAATTGATCAGCTGTTGACGAACGCCCTTCATGCCAATGTAATTCTGATCCAAATCATTGAGAATACTATTTATAGAATCATTCGTATCAATATCTTCAAACCATTTTTCATCAATGATTCTATCGTTCACAGATAGTCCATAGAAATCCGACTCTATAGCTGGTTTAGAAAGACATTTTGCATAAATGCTTTCTGCCATTGTTTCCATGACACGACCATTGCCAAAATGGCGACGGTCACGAGAATGATAAATTGATGACATCAAACAAAGCAAACTACCATCCTCAATGAGAGCAGGATCAACACTACCACCTTTTTCATCAAGTTTTGATAGAAAAATCTTCATCAGTAATTCAGGATCATAGTCTTTTAATGTGATGATATTGTTTTTGAAGCGGCTTTTAAAGCCCTGATCAAGATTAAAAATTTTATCCATATCACCATCATATCCAGCGATGATGAGAGAGAAATGATGCTGGTTAGAAGTTAACGCCCCATTTAAAGTACGAATAATACTCAATCCTGTTGGAATATTATTAGCACCGCCATCCTGATCCGCTAAAGATTCAGCTTCATCTATAAATAAAACTGATTCTTCAGCATTACTAATAGCTTCACGTGTATATCGTTCAGCAGCATTCTGATAAATATCTGTCAATTCAGACTTATTCAACTCATTAAAGCGACCAATATCGAGAATATTGTGTTGTTTTAGAACTTTACCGATTATTTCAGCAATTGTCGACTTACCAGTTCCAGAAGGTCCTTGTACAACGAAATTTGGAATGTCAGTATTAGGACGTTTACCGATGACGTCATCACTTAAACGTTCAATCGCAAATTCCGTCGAATACCCCCTTTGCTCTGTTGGATGAAGTACATGATACTTTTCAATTGCCTGTTTGACAACTTTATAAGCTTCTTCCCAGCCTTCTTTATTAAGTTCTTCCAGATAATCTTTTTCCTCTTCAGTATGGTAAATAGTACGAATCGTTTCAGTAGTGAACTTTAACGTTTCTCCTTTTGTGGAATGAAGATGAATATAATTGTCGACATGAGTCATCATCTCACGCATAGTCTGTGGTTGAGGAATACGACCAAAGGTATACTGTTGAGAGCAACTTTGAAGCTCTTTCGCAATGTCAAATAGGTCTGTGTAATTGAATGTGATTTTTTGTCCTTTTGATGTACCTAACAATGTGAGACGTCTTAAATAATTAACGATTTCATCAAGAGTTGGATAGCCAATATGTACCGTTGTTGATTCATTTAGTCTATATTCGTCACCATTTCTCACGGTAAACTTATCAGTAAACCCACTATCATGAAGTACTCGGTCATTACGAAGTCTATTGACAATAGCTGTCTCGCTATCGTTTTCCATCATAAATAAACAGATATTATGTAAGTCCATACGATTCATCTCTATTATGATGTCATGGAGTAATGATGGATATTGAAGCGCGAGATTATATGTATCATAGAAAATAACAGCTAAGTCCTGATCATCACGATTACGAAGCTTCATACGAATATCAGGCACAAAAACCTCTGGTGTCATTTGCTTTAACGAATAACGCACTTTAGATATTGGCTCAGAGTCTTGCTTAGTAGTTGTCTGAGTTGTCGTCTTTTCACCCTTTTGCTGGCGCTCATGAGGATGATAACCTCTGCAACGGCGACGTTTGGTACCTTTACCAAACGCTCCTTTCATAATATCGTCCTCGTCATCGTTGTCATCGGTCTTATCTTCGGTCTTATCAATGTTTGACTTTGCCTTTTGTTCAAGGCGTTTCAACAAATCTTCAAAACCGAACTTCTCAAATGGTTTTACCGATTTATTATCGCCAAAATACCAACGTGCACTTTCCTGATCGATTGTATAAACTCCACGTGCCCCTTCTGTGCCATAGAAAACAATATGACGATAACCATTTTTCTTAAGCAGTTGAACAAGATATGTTTCTAAATCCAAATTCATCAAATCCGCTGTTACAATACGATCCGTCATTTTGCCCCACAATAAGTATGAGTGAGAAAATGGTCGATCTAAAAATGTCTGCATAGAGTTCTCCTATCTTGTGACTTTCTTATTAATTACCTTTTCCTGATCGTTATAATCTTTATCTTTTGCTTCTTTATTGGCAGTTGTTTTATCGCATGTAATATGACCTTTAAGGCCAATAGCTGCAAGTGCTTTGGTTCTAAAGTTTGCCAGATCTTCTTCTGACAATGTCACATTGTTTTCATAATAGTTCTTATGCTCAATCACAATATTATGTGGATTTAATTCTGGGTCATCATTATCAAGAGTGAAAACCATCTTATCATTTGTTGCTTTGTTGACATAATGAGCAACAATCTTTTCGCTCAAATCATCACCAACATTTTCAATCCAATCCAACTTGTAGTTTTGTTCGCGCATGAACTTATTCAAACGTTTGATGATTTCCAGTTCACGATATCTGTTCATCAAATATGCCTGAGAGCGTTTGACAACTTCATCAGCTTTTTGCAGCAGCTCGTTATCATAAAGCTGATCTAGCATCTGCAACTGATAAGCTTCATCATCCTGACCTTCAATTTCAGGTAACTTTTCTAAAAGATTGTCGATTTGCTCCTGTAAAGCAGCATAGTCACCGCGAGAATATTCATCAAGATCTTCTTCGAGTTCATCGTCATCAGCCGGATTATCAGTAACATCCTTCAAATTGAAAGTAATATAACGTTGCTCTTCCAATTGATCTTTCAAACCAATTAATTTTGCACGTAATTCTCCACGCATTTCAACAAGTCTTAAATCTTTATCTGACTGTTCATAGTTCAATACAGCTGAATCAGTGACGATTTTCTTACTTGTTGCAATGACAGCTTCGTAACTGCCATTATTGAATGATTCGACAGCTTTATTATAACTTTTTATAAGCGCATTGACTTCCTTTTGGAAAGACACATCTTTAGATGAATCAGCCATTAATTTAAGCAGATCAACTTAAGCTTTTGCATCTTTAAGTACTAATTCAGCGACACCACGCTGCTGTGCTTTAGCGGTCTCAGTTTGATCTTTAAAGTTTAATAAGTCTGTTTTCAATTCTAAGGCTTTGTTATAGGTTTTGATGTAGTCCTGATAAAGTTTCTTATTATCCTCATCACGGATTTTGAGATATGCTTCTTTTTCTTTCTTGAACTGTGCAAAAGCTTGCGCTTTCATCTTATCGAGTTTCTTTTCAAAGCCTTCGGTATCGATATCTTTTTCGGTGATCTTTTCTAAGTCCTTTTGAGTATTCTTAAAGATATTAGCCATATCATTATAGAATTGCTTATCAGCATCAGCCTGTTGATCAAAAGCTTTCTGCATATCTTTATAAAGTTTGTCAAGGTCTTTAGAACAGTTTGTCACAGTTTGCGTTTTCTTGACCGCTTTCGCATTATTGACATCATCAACTAAATCAACAATTGCTTTACCAACACCTACTGCCATGGCTACAGCTGCACCAACCATTACGACTTTAATAATAACTGGTAAAAAGAGTAAACCAATACCAATCGCAAATAATCCGCCAAATCCATCTCCACTCATAATAAGATCCTCCTAATTATATTTCCTTTCATAGATAACCGCCTGCAAGTTGACATCTGCCTGCTTCTTTAACTGATTTTCAACGTTTTCCATATCCTGGACATTATCCGTTACACCATTTTCAAAATCGATGATCTGAGATGTTGGAAAAGTATGTTGTAAGTAAGTTCGAATATGATCAACAATATCCTCAATGATTTTAGTATCGGCATGAGACTTTGTGATTGTCTCAATAATAAAGTCATTGCGTATGGTTACCCCATCTTCACGATACGGAACGATATGAACAATCACTTCATCTAAACGATTATATGTAACACGTACCACAAAGGCATCTAATAGATTACTCTGATCGCTTGCAGGTGAAGTCTCATCTTTATCGCTAAACTGACATTCTATTGTCTCATAGAGCAATTCCTCATAGAAATCAGCAATCAAATTGCCTGCTACAAAACGTTCATCAGAGAAGAAACATTCATTTTTAATACAGGCTATCATGGCTTCTAAATGATCTGATAGGCGATTAGCTGCACTAATATCAGCTAAGAACTGGAAACTCTTGTGCCCATTACCCTCTTTAAGGAAAGCATCGAGTCCATTTTGTTCGATTGAATCAATAGTATCGAAGTGTGGTTGAAGTTGTTTCATCAGTTCACTGTAATAATGTTTACTCCAGTAATCATCATAAGTTTCATCCATCACCATATTACCTGCAGGTGTTGTCAATGGCATTTCATTTAATTGTGTCAATGATTCACGCATACGAAGGACAACATCGCGATAGTCATTGTACATGGATTCCCATTCATGTTTAGCAGCTTCAACTCGTAATGCCAAACGCTCAAACTCCATTGATGCAGCATCACATACAGCAACAGCTGCTTCATAATATTCTTGCTTAATGAGATTAACAGCTTCAGCAAGATGTTCTGAAAAAATCATGAATTCACTTGGATAGAAGAATTCATGAGGCAATTGATCAGTTATTGCTTTAGTATCAACTGCTTCCTGATATTGTTCTTCTGCAAGCTTTTTTGAGCCCTCTTTCTTTTTATTTTGGTCATCTTTGATAGCCTGAAAAGCTTTAGCAATCTCCTCATTTTCTTTTTCTAATTCATGAATGAGTTTTGCCTGTTGTTCACGATATGCTTTTTCCTGCTCCTGAAGAACTTTGATATCTTTGTTGTACTGAGCAACAATCTTTTCCTGATATTCCTTTGCTTTTTGTGCATATGTCGCATCT
>JAGBPZ010000168.1 GCA_017633115.1 Erysipelotrichaceae bacterium
ATACAGTAAAAGAAATGTTGAATCTGGTTGACTATGTCATGGTTATGACTGTTAATCCTGGTTTTGCGGGTCAAAAGTTTATTGAATTCACAAAAAAGAAACTCGCTAAACTAGCCGCTATGAAAGAAGAATGTGGTTTTAAGCTCGTCATCGATGGTGCCTGTTCACCTGCAGTTATCAAGGAATGCAGTGAAATGGGTGTGGATGGTTTCGTTCTTGGTACAAGCGCTATTTTTGGCAAAGAGCAATCATATAAAGACATCGTAAAAAAACTAAGATCATTATAATGCAGAAAATGGAGGAGAAAGAAAATGAGAATTGGTATTGGGAATGATCATGTAGCAGTTGAATACAAAGTCGAAATTAAAAAGTATATCGAAGAAAAGTATGGCTATGAAGTCATCAATTATGGCACTGACAGCTCTGAACGCTTCAATTATCCAGTAAGCGGCGAAGCTGTTGCAAACGCTGTTGTATCTGGACAGGTCGATAAGGGCATCCTGATTTGTGGTACTGGTGTTGGTATTGGCTTAGCAGCTAATAAAGTCAATGGCATCCGTTGTGTCACATGTTCTGAACCTTACAGTGCCCTGTTATCAAGACAGCACAATAATACTAACGTTTTATCATTCGGTGCTCGTGTTGTCGGTATCGAACTCGCAAAAATGATTGTTGATGCATGGTTGACTGGAGAATATGAAGGTGGCCGTCATCAGGTAAGAATTGACATGCTTAAAGCTATTGAAGAAAAACAAAAGGAGAAATAAGAAAATGAAACTACCAGAAAAGTTTTTATGGGGTGGCTCAATCTCAGCTGCTCAATGCGAAGGTGCATGGGATGAAGATGGCAGATCACCAGTTCAAGTCGACTTTGGTGATCCTGGATCGACAACTGACAAACGTCGTATTCACTTCCTCAATGCAGACGGTACAAAAGGCACAATGCGTCAGTTTGACCATCTGCCAAAAGGTGCTAAATATGTCACTTTTGATGATATTCGTTATACAAATCATATCGGTATCGATTTCTATCATCGCTACAAAGAAGACATGGCTCTATTTGCAGAAATGGGCTATACAACTTTCAACACAACGATTTCCTGGGCACGTATCTTCCCTCATGGTGTTGAAGGTGGTGTCAATCAAAAAGGTGTTGAATTCTATCGTGACCTATTCACTTTAGCTCGTGACTATGGCATGGATCCAGTCATCACTCTTTACAAATATGATGAACCTGTCTATCTCGAAGAAACATATGGTGACTGGACAAATCGCGAAATGATTCATCAGTTCGTTGAATTTGCCCGTGTCTGTTTCACTGAATATAAAGACTTAGTCAACAAATGGCTGACATTTAACGAAATCAACATTCTGCTTCACTTTGATGTGAAAGAAGGTAAACAGGTCGCCTATACAGAATTACATAACCAGATGATTGCTTCCGCTAAAGCCGTTCAGGTCGCACATGAAATCGATCCTGATTTAGCTGTTGGCTGTATGATTGCAGGGTTCTGTTGTTATCCATATACATGTGATCCTGATGATGTCTTAGCTGCACACTATGCTTTCCAAAACAAGTTTGCTTATTGTGCAGATACTATGATCAGAGGTTACTACCCTAATTATGCAACACGCATCTGGAAAGAAAATGGTGTCGAACTGGAAATCACTGAAGAAGATAAAGAAGACCTCATAAAGGGTAAAGTCGACTTCTTAGCTTACTCTTATTATATGTCAAATGTCATAACAACTCATGATGTTGAATCAGATATGATCTCTTCTGGTGGTCAGGGCAATCTTGCCAACCCATATTTAAAAGCAAGTGATTGGGGCTGGCAAATCGATCCAGTTGGTTACGAGTATTTCTTACATGTTTTATATGACCGTTATCAGATTCCTATCTTTGACGTTGAAAATGGTTTAGGTGCTTATGACACCGTCGAAGCAGATGGCTCAATTCATGACGATTACAGAATCAATTACCATCGCGAACATATTAAGAGCCTTATGCGCGCAAGAGATCAGGGCATCCCTATCTTTGGTTATACGACTTGGGGACCAATTGACCTTGTTTCATTTACGACTGGTCAGATGGATAAGCGCTATGGCTTCATCTATGTTGATATGAATGATAAAGGTGAAGGTGACTTACACCGTGCTAAAAAAGATTCATTCTACTGGTATAAGAAAGTCATCGCCAGCGATGGCAGAGATTTGGACTAGTATCATATGAGCTTTCCTAAAAATTTCCTCTGGGGTGGCGATATTTCTGCCGCTCAGTGTGAGGGGGCTTGGGACGAAGATGGACGAAGCCCTACAGAGACCGATTATATGACTCTTGGCAATGTGGATACACCAAGAATGATTACCTATCAAAATCCTGATGGCACTTATGGTCAAAAGCCAGTGCTCATCACGACCACATTACCTGCTGGTGCGCATTATGCCACTATCCCAGGTGTTCATTATCCTAATCGTCAGGCAGTTGATCACTATCATCACATGGAAGAAGATATCGCCTTACTGGCAGAAATGGGCTTTAAAGCACTCAATCTGACCATTTCCTGGGCACGTATCTTCCCTCATGGTGTTGCAGGTGGCGCCAATGAAAAAGGCGTTGAATTCTATCGCCGTGAACTGACCGAATGTCAAAAACATGGTATTGAACCTATTGTCACACTTTACAAATACGATATGCCAACCTACTACATCACAGAAATGGGCGGATGGAGCAATCGTCAACTCATTGATGAATTCGTTGCTTTTGCAAAGGTCTGCTTTGAAGCTTATAAAGGTCTGGTCAAATATTGGATTACCTTTAATGAAATCAATATCCTGATGATGATTCCAAAAATGGACCCAGCAGCTAACAGGCAGCAGCTTTATACAGAATTGCATAACCAGCTTGTGGCCTCTGCAAGAGCCGTTCAGCTTGCTCATGATATATGTGAAGACTATCTAGTTGGTTCAATGAATTGCGGAATTTTCTATTATCCATCAACATGTGATCCTAAAGATGTTGCACTGGTACAGTAACAAATGCAGGATGATTTATTCTATTCAGCAGATGTTCAGGCACGAGGTACTTATCCTTCTTATGCCAAACGCATCTGGAATACATATAACATTGATCTTACAATTTTTGATCGAGATAAAGAAGATTTGATGAAAGGCAAAGTTGATTTCTTCGCTTTCTCATTCTACAACACCAATTGTTTAACCACTCATCATGATGGAGAAAAGACCAAAGGTAATATTTCATTTGGCATGAAAAATCCATATTTGAAAGCTAATGACTGGGGCTGGCAAATCGATCCAGAAGGTCTTAAAACCGCATTGCATATGCTTTATGACCGCTACCAGCTACCACTTCTCATTGTTGAAAATGGTACAGGTGCCCACGATGTTTTAGAGGAAGATGGTACTATTCACGATCCTTATCATTGCGACTATATGGGTGCCCATATAGCGAAAATGAAAGAAGCCATTGAAGAAGGCGTTGATCTGTTTGGTTACACAATGTGGAGCACAATCGATTTATGTGCCGCCTCTACTGGTGAAGTTTCAAAACGTTATGGTCAGATCTATATCGACGTAGATGACCAGGGCAATGGTACATTTAACAGATATAAAAAAGATTCCTTCTAT
>JAGBPZ010000169.1 GCA_017633115.1 Erysipelotrichaceae bacterium
ACTATGGAGCGGTGAGTGAAGAAGCAGTGAAGGCAATGGCTAAAGGCATTGCGATTCAAAACAAGGCTAATATTGGGGTGGCAATCAGCGGTATTACGGGACCCCAGGGTGGAACACCTGATAAACCAGTAGGTATGGTCTGTTTTGGCTTTTACATTAATGATCAGGCTATTACTATGACCCATTATTTTGGTGAGATTGGCCGTAGCCAAATTAGAGAAGAGAGTGTTCGCTTTGCCTATAAAGCTTTATTAGAAATGATTAAATAAGACCAGCTTGGATGAGCTGGTCTTTTTAAATGGGATTAAGATAAAATTTAGAGTATTTATAAGACAACTAGTATATAATATTTCTGACAAAGGAGGCGGTTTTCATGATAGTTGAAATCTGTTGTGGCAGTTATCAGGATGGCATGACAGCCTATCACCAGGGTGCTAAGCGTATTGAATTAAACAGCGCATTATCACTTGGCGGGTTGACACCATCAGTGGCGAGCTTGCGACTGCTTAAGGCACAGACTGATTTGACAATTATCTGTATGGTACGACCACGTGGTGCAGGTTTTGATTATCGTGGCCAGGAACTTGTTCAAATACAGTGTGAGGCGGAAATGCTTCTGGAAAATGGTGCCGATGGTCTGGCTTTTGGATTTTTGAATAACGACCATACAATTGATGTCCCGATGACAAAATTTATGGTTGATTTATGCCATCAGTATCACAAAGTTGCGGTTTTCCATCGTGCTTTTGATTGTTGTGATGATTTAGATACGGCCATTAAACAACTCATTGACTTAAAAGTTGATCGTGTTTTGACAAGTGGAGGGAAAGCTACGGCGATAGAAGGACAAGCGTGTCTTCGTCATCTGGTTGATACTTATGGAAATCAAATTGAAATCCTTGCTGGGTCAGGTATCAATGCTGATAATGCCAAAGATTTGATTGCAGCGACACATGTTTCACAGATTCATGCCAGCTGTAAAGATTATACGACTGATGTGACAACCACAGGTCGTGATGTGAGTTATGCTTATTATTCAAATGACCATGAATGTGACTATGAATATGTCAGTGGTCAAAATGTATTATCACTGCTTGACAGTGTAAAATAAAGGAGACTCTTATGAATATATTTTTTAGAACATTTACAGCTCCAAGAATGCCAAGATTAAATTTATCAAAAATGGGCTCAGTGATTTTTGGTGTGATTATTGTGGCAGTCTTTTATTACTTTGCTCATCCATCGCTCAATATTACTCATCCATTTTCAGCAATGTGTTTTCTTGGATTACTTATTCTCATTTATCTGATTATTAATAATTTCTATGATGATGCGCGTATGCGTGGCGATAGTGCTGCTATTGCAAGATGGCGTGCAATCACCAGTATTGCCACTCGTATTTTGATTGGTGTGGTTCTTTTAGGTGGTGCTCTGTTTGTAGGTACAACAAAGATTTTCCATGCCCATCGCTATGCCAACCGTATTGCGGTAGAGCAGGTTGAATTCAACAATGAAACTTTGTCAGAAGTAGATTTTAATAAAACTCCAATCATTGACCGCGACAGTACCCAGCAATTAGGTGACAAGGTCATGGGTGAAATGCCAGAACTTGTCTCTCAGTTTGAAGTCAGCAGTGAATACACACAGATTTCTTACAAAAACAAAGTTTATCGTGTTACGCCACTTGAATATGCTGGCTTTATCAAATATCTGAACAACAAAGCTGAAGGTATTCCTGCTTATATTCTTGTTGATTCTTCAACTGGTAAGACAACTTTGGTCAAACTGAAAGATATTGGTTTAAGTGGTATGAAATATGTGCCATCTGCTTTATTTAATCACAACCTTGAACGTAAACTGCAGTTTGATTATCCAACAGCCATCTTTGGCAATCCATCATTTGAAATCGATGAAGAAGGTCATCCATGGTATGTCTGTACAACTTATGGTTACTTTGGCATCGCTAATAAACGTTATGTCACCGGTATGATTCTCTTTGATCCAATTACAGGTGCTTCTACAAAATATAAACTTGGCGAATATCCTGAATGGGTTGACCGTGTCTATCCTGAAGATTTGATTCTGACAGAAATCGATGATAACGGTTCATTACAGAAAGGTTTTATTAACTCAATCTTTGGTCAGAAGAACGTTATGATTACCAGTGATGGTTATAACTATCTTGAAAAAGATGGTGATATCTGGATTTACAGTGGTATTACGTCTGCTAATAGTGATTCATCAAATTTAGGCTTCGTACTTTCAAATCTGCGTACTCATGAGACATTAAAATTCTCATGTTCAGGTGCTAATGAATACTCAGCTATGTCTTCTGCAGAAGGTGAAGTTAAGAACTATGGCTATGAATCAACATTCCCATTATTGATCAACGTTGGTGGTAATCCAGTTTATTTGCTTTCACTTAAAGATGATGGTGGGTTAGTTAAGAATTATGCGATGGTTGATGCTAAAGATTATCAGCAGGTAAGTGTCATTACTGCAGACTCATTAAAGAGCTTGGCTCAGCTGAAGAAAAACTTCCTGCTTTCTAAGACTGGTGATGATAGTGCTGGTGCAGAAACCGTAGAAGCAAAAATCACTGTCAAGTCAAAGACAATTCTTAATGTTGAAGGTGTGTCTAAAGTCTTTATTGTTGATACCAACAACAAGAAATATAAAGTTGAAGTCACATCATCTAATGAAGACGCTCTGGCATTCTTAAGTAAAGGTGATACAATCACTGTTCAGTATGTTGCTTACGATGATGTCAATATTATTAAATCTATAGAATAGTGAATCGCAGCTGCGGCTGCGATTTTCTTTTACCATTATTTCACATATTTTCTTGAAAATTGTACAGATAGCTGATGATAAAGTAGAAATCACAAGAAATGAAAGTTTCTTGAATATAAGAATAAGAGGTAGAAAAATGAATAAAAGAAATCAATATATCGTTATTTCGGTTATCTTACTTGTGATTTCATTGTTGGGTATTGGGTTACCATTTATTTTTAAGAATGGTCAAGCCTTAACTTTATTGGTTGTCAGTCTATCAAGTCTCGTTTTTGTTGCTACACTTTTGACGCTTTTGTTGACACGAGGTGGTCAGAAAACTCTTGAACAGGCATATCAAGGCATGGAAAAGAAATGTTTGACAGGTGCTTTGATTATCACCTCAGCCATCGTCCTTGCCAATGGTTGTATGTCTATCACAAAATTAGGACATCACCGTACCTTTGGAGATGATCGTCAAATGATGTATCGTGGAAAGGGTAACTTTGGCCATTTTGGTGGTGGCGATCAGTCAATGCCTGGAAATCCTAAGCAGAGTTTGCCAGATCAAGGTACACAAAATGGTCCACAAACAGATTCGGACAAACAGACAGCTCCATCAACTGATCAAAATCAATCAGGTAATACACAGACAAAACCAAATACAAATACCCCTTCAACTGACAACAATTCCCAGTCTCAGGATACAAAGACACAATCAAATAACTAATGTTATGAACGCAACTTCAAGGTTGCGTTTTTATATTCACTGCAATATTGCTTATGATATAATACTCTCGAGGTGAAAGTTTGTGCATAAACGTTATTTTTTCTTTGATATCGATGGAACTTTAACAGATATTCGCAATGGTTCTATCGTTCCAAGTGGTATGGATGCGATTCGTGAATTAGAAGCAAAAGGGCATTTTGTAGCAGTCGCTACCGGTCGTGCTTATTATAAAGCTAAAGGACCAGCTGAAGAGATGGGTTTTTCAAATATGGTCGCCAATGGTGGTGCAGCATTAGTAGTCAATAAGCAATTAATACGCAACAAATCATTAGATTATGAGCCGGCAATGGCCATTATTAAAGAAGCTGATGAATTAGGTTATGGCATTTTAGTGTCACCAAGTGACAGTATCGATGTGGTCATGATCAATGATTTGTTTATCGAACAGGCTGGAGAACGTCGTGAACCAACTAACTATATTCATATTGATAGCTTTGATCAGTTAGATAAAATCTATAAGATTTACATATCCATTCCTGAAGGTGAAGAGCATCGACTCACCCGTCTTGATACCTTAGGTCATATGCGTTTTGAACCACCTTATATCATGTATCAGTTTGATGATAAGGATCAGGGCATCCGTGACATGATGGCTTATCTTGAAGCGCCAATTGAGGATGTTGTTGTCTTTGGTGATGGAGAAAACGACATGGTCATGTTCTCTGATGAATGGACGTCAAGTGCGATGGGTAATGGTTATCCAGCCTTACTTGAAA
>JAGBPZ010000170.1 GCA_017633115.1 Erysipelotrichaceae bacterium
TACAAAAGCTCATCTGTGCTGACAACTTTTCATAAGCTGCATCTAAAGCTTTTACAAGTACATCATCTTCATTAACAGTTTCAAGCAAACGGTTTCTTACATCCTGATAACGATCGACAAAAACAATGAAGGCATCATCATCTTCAACTTTTGCCTGACTCATCTGTGTAATCAAGTGTTTGACTTCCAATTTAATATCCATCCTGATTCTCCTTTGTTTTATTATATCACAAAATGAGTTAAAAAAAGGACCAGCTGAAGCTGATCCATTTGCTTTATCTAAAAACTAAGAAGAAGAATAAAACGATAAGACCTAAGACTATGCGGTAATAACCGAAAATCTTAAAGTCATGAGTTTTGATGTAATTAAGTACAGCTCTGATCACAAATAATGATGTTACAAAGGCAGTGACCATACCAATGAGTAAGATCAATACTTCAATGAACTGAAAATGGAAACCATATTTAATCAATTTCAAGAGTGATGCACCTGCCATAACAGGAATAGCCAGGAAGAATGTGAATTCAGTTGCAGCTGTACGTGAGACACCCATCATCAAAGCACCAAGAATTGTTGTTCCGGAACGTGAAGTGCCAGGGAAAACAGCAGCAATTACCTGCCATAAACCAATCTTGACAGCAGTCGCACCATTCATTGATGCAATACTGTTAATGCGAGGTGTCTTGTCTTTATTGCGATTTTCAACAACGATGAACCCAACACCAAAGACAATTAATGCGATAGCAACGCAATATGGATTGTAGAACAGACTCTCAAAGAAATCACCTAAGGTGATACCAATGATTGCTGCAGGTAAGCAGGCAACGATGATTTTAAGCCACATATCGAATGTTGGCGCATCCACATAACGGAAGATACCTTTTCCCTTAGGATTGACAGCATGCGCTCTAAATGGCCATAAACGGTTCCAGAACAGCACCACAACAGCAAGGATTGCACCTAGCTGAATGACTACTTCAAAAACACTGTAGAATTCTGGTGTCACATCAAGTTTGACAAATTCATTTAATAAAATCATATGACCAGTACTGCTGATAGGCAACCATTCTGTAATACCTTCTACAATACCAAATAAAACAGCTTTTAAGAGATTTAATGGATTAATCATAAGCAATGACTCCTTTATCTTTTTATTTACTTACTGATTATGTCACAAATTCGTCCATATGCCAACTGCAAAAGAAAAAAGATGGAAAAAATCCATCTTTTTTCTAACGAGCTGCGATTACTTCAATTTCTACTAAAGCACCACGAGGCAGTTTTGCAACGCCAACAGCACTTCTTGCAGGATATGGTTCAACGAAGTATTCAGCATAAATCGCATTCATAGCTGCGAAGTCATTGATATCATCTAAAAAGACTGTTGTTTTCACAACGTTTTCAAAACCTAAGCCAACGCTTTCAAGTAATGCCTTCACATTATCAAGAACACGTCTTGTCTGTGCTTCAATTGTAGGTTCTGCCATTTCACCTGTTGCAGGATCTAAAGCAATCTGGCCTGAAAAGAAAACCAGCTGACCTAAGTCAATACCCTGGCTGTAAGGACCAATTGCGCCAGGAGCCTGTTCTGTTTTGACAACTTTAACCATAGTCATAACCTCCTATACACGGATTATAGCACAAATTGAGAAAGATGCCATTAAATCCTGACATCACAACATTTATATTGCTCAATAAAGAGAAATTTGTTAAAATATGACAGTCGGAGGCGAGACTATGGAAATTATTAAAAAATTCGCAAAAGAAATCAGCGTTTTCGGTTTGGTACTTGTCATTTTTATCGGACTTATGGTGTATCGTTCTGCAACATATTCAACATATAAAACAATCTCTACAAAATCATTTGAAAGCATGGTTGAACGTGATCAGAGCTTCATCGTTGTTGTTGGATCATCATTGGATACTGATACTGAAAACTATTTGGATGTTGTGACAACCTATCAGACTAAACATAGACATCCTAAAATCTATTATGTAGATATCGCAAATCAGTCAAGCAACTACACTAAACAGATTCTCGGAGTTGACGTTGTGACACCTACTACATTGATTATCAAAAAAGGTGAAGTGACAGCAAAAAAAGCTGGTGCCATCCAGTATTACACACTGTACGACTTTATCAAGGAAAACAATTAGTTGAAGATACCTCAGGGTATCTTTTCTTTTGCAACAAAAAAGAGTGCATAGCACTCTCTCGTATCTTTATTTACCAGCGTGGCCACCAAAGACATCAAATGTCATAGTATCTAATTTATCATCAATGATTTTGATTTCTTCTGGAGACAATTCAACTTTACCAGCATCAAAGTTTGACTGCAGACGTTCAATCTTTCTAGAACCTGGAATAGGTACAATAAATGGTTTCTTACAGATCATCCACGCCAAAGAAATCTGGGCATTAGTCGCATTATGTGCCTGAGCAATCTGAGAAACAACTTCTAATAATTCATTCGTCTTTTTAATGCCTTCTTCAGTATATTGTGGCATATTGGCTCTAAAGTCAGATCCATCTTTAGCGAATACTTTATTTGACTGATAAGCACCTGTTAAAGCACCATTAGCCATAGGTGAAAAGGCAACATACGTGATGCCTAGTTCTTCACAAACAGGAAAAATTGATTCATGCCATCTAGCCATCATTGAATAACGATTTTCAATCGCAGTCACTGGACAGACTGCATGAGCACGACGTAAATATTCTTCTGTCGTTTCAGAAATACCCCAGGCCTTGATTTTACCTTCTTCAATTAACTCTTTCATCACTCCAGCTACAACTTCTGGTTCTACTTTAGGGTCAATACGATGCTGATAATATAAATCAACATAATCAGTTCCTAAGCGTTTTAAAGAACCTTCAATTGACTGTCTGATTTTTTCTGGGGATGAGTCAAATTCTAAATGATCACCTTTATGAGTGACACCAAATTTTGTACATAGGATGATTTGATCTCTAAATGGCGCCACAGCTTCACCAACTAATTCTTCATTATAGTTGATACTACCATCAGGATTGACACCAGTATAACATTCAGCTGTATCATAAAAGTTATAGCCCATTTCATGAGCAGCTCTTAATGCAGCGATAGCCTCGTCATGAGGTGTTGGAGCTCCAGAGGCATGAGAGAAACCCATACAACCTAAACCTACTGGATTCACATACATGTCAGTTTGTCCTAATCTAATTTGTTTCATTCTTACATCCTCCTCTTTGATAACTCTATCCTATCATTTAGAGTTAACTCTAAGTCAACAACAATTTTGACAAAAATAAAACCACTCCTAAGAGCGGTTAATTGTTTTCATTGGACGATCGCGTTCAAGACGATGATGGCAGTTAGGACAAATATCCAGACAGCCTGTCACCAGTCCACTGCGATGAGTAAAAATATCGACATGGCCACAGCGTTCACATTTTGCTTTGGACATATAACGGTAAATGCCCATGTTCAATAAGACATAAACAAGAACCACTGCCACCAGTCCAATCCATCCCCATCCCATAAAGATCGAGATGCCAAAGCCTACAGGCAGTAGCAACATGGATATGGCTTCCATACGGCCTGTCATCTGTGCAATCTGACGTCTAGTTTTCATAGTAACGTTCAACACGCATTGAAATCAAACAGATGATTTCATAAGCAATCGTATCAATTTCTCTGGCCATACTTGCGAGCGAAATATGATCACCAAAGATTTCCACATGATCGTTGACCTTGACACTGTCATCAACTTTGACCATGCACTGGTCCATACAGATACGACCAACGATTGGATAATAATGGCCATTGATATAGACATGGCGTCCCTGGTTAGCACGTACAAAACCATCGGCATAACCAATTGGCAATGTGGCAATGCGTTCATCTTCTGTTGTTGTATAAGTCATACCATAGCCAATCTTTTCACCCTTTGGTACAGTCTTGACCATGGTGACTTTTGTATAAAGTGACATCGCCTGTTTAAGACAAGTTGATTCTTCACCTGAAGCTTCAATGCCATACATCGCGATGCCAATACGGGCAAGATTACCAAAATTGCTGTGATGATACATCATGGCTGCTGAATTGTCACAGTGAACATAGCGGAATTCATAACCATCAATAATTGACTTAAAGAGGGCAAGCTGTTTTTCATATTCATCAGTTTTATCAGGTTCATCAGCTGTCGCAAAATGTGTAAAGATACCTTCGACCTGAATCTTGTCATCAGCAATCTGAGCCATCGCATTTTCGAATTCAGCTCTTGTCTTGAAACCAATACGGTTCATACCACTATCAATACCAATATGAACTTTGACTGGACGATCATAATGGTGATGAGCTAAGATATTTTTCAAATAGGCATCAGAATACAGTGTCAAAGAAATATCGTGTACGATTGCGATTCCTAAATCCTTTAAAGGAATAGCGCCTAAGACAAGGATATCCTGAGTAATGCCCATACGTCTTAAATCGACAGCTTCTTTTAAAGTTGCTACACCAAACATTTTAATATGTGGATGATCACGAAGTGTTAAAGCGACTTCTTTATAACCATGACCATAGGCATTGGCTTTAATAATCGCAATCATTGGTTTTTGAACCATGTTGTAAACTGTCTCAACATTGTCTTTGATGTTGCGCAGGCTTATTTTGGCATAGGTATCACGATATTGCATCATAATTATTATCTCCTTTATCAACAGACGAACTCAGATAATGAGCCGTCTTTTTTACTTACACGGTAGCGATTTTTCACCAGCTTCAGCATTGGAATATCGCTTTTTGAATCTGAATAGCCATAGGAACGTTCGTAATCGATTTCTAAATCATGAGCTTTAAGATAGTCATTGATAATCGTCACTTTATTTGCTCCCTTACAGTTGAGTCCGACAATTTTTGATGTATAACGATCACCCTTCTTTTCTGTTTTCGTTGCCATCAAGACATCGATTGGGAGTTCGTTATAAATCATGTAAGCTTCTTCTGAAGCTGTGACTAAGAATACCATACATCCTTCATCATGACGTTTTTGCAACTCTTCAACCATATGTGGATAATAACTTGGAACGACCTGTTCGTTGAAGAATTTCTTCAATTCTTCAGGCGTAAAGATATCCAATGGGTAAATCAACGCACTTTTACTTGTCTCCATAGAAACTAAATGGAAAACCATACCAAGACCTAAAATTCCAGTTTTGATATAACGTAATATTGATAGCGGATGTTTCTTGAGCGTATAGCGCAAGAGACGATAAATACTGTCACCATGAGTAATTGTATTGTCGAAATCAAAGAAGGCACATTGAACTTTCATTAGGCAATCTCCAGGGCAATTTCCATCATTGCCGTAAAGGTCTTTTCACGTTCCTCAGCAGTTGTGTCAGGTTCATCATTGACAACATTATCGGAAACAGTGAGGATTGTCAAAGACTTTTTATTCAGATAAGCAGCCGTAGTATAGAGCGCATATGACTCCATGTCAATACCTAAAACACCCATTTGTGTCCATTTGGCTGGTGTTGTTTCATCAGCTGTATAAAAAGTATCAGTCGCAAGCACATTACCAACATGGAAAGGTAAACCCATTTCTCTAGCCTTATTAACAGCTTTTTCCAAAAGATCATAAGATGAGATAGCTGAATATGACCCTGGAAGATTATATTGAGCGATAAAGTTCG
Source organism: Erysipelotrichaceae bacterium (assembly GCA_017633115.1). GTDB lineage: Bacteria > Bacillota_I > Bacilli_A > Erysipelotrichales > Coprobacillaceae > RGIG9341. The sequence continues at coordinate 5,682 of JAGBPZ010000170.1, forward strand.
AATTCGTACATGAACCCTGGGCAAGGATAATATCTCTAACATGAACATCATTCTGTAAACTGCCGGCACTGCCAACACGAATAATATTTTCTACACCATAGAAGGCAAAAAGTTCATATGCGTAAATCGCAATTGATGGCATACCCATGCCAGAACCCATAACTGATACACGTTTACCTTTATATGTACCAGTATAACCTAACATATTGCGAACTTTGTTGAAGCAGACAACATCTTCTAAGAAATTTTCGGCAATAAATTTTGCACGCAAAGGATCACCAGGCATTAAGACTGTCTTTGCGATATCACCATTTTTCGCTTCATTATGAGGCGTTGACATAATAATTATTCCTCCTTACTTGTTTGTTTATATTCAAAACGTATTGGTGCAAGTTCACTGCTGAGTGACTTGCCTTCAACGCTCGCTATGATATCATTGGCAAGATATTTTTCATCGCCACCATTATAACCTAAAACCGCAAAATAATTCTTAACGACCATAAATGGACTATGACCATAATACTCCTCATCAAAATCTTTTAAGGCATTAATGACACTGTCATATTGTGCGGTTACAGATTCGTCATCCATATCGTAAATCGCGATTTTAAGCGATTTACCGAATGTTTTTTGCAGATAGGGAATGGCCTTAGATTTAAAGATTTCACATTCTGAGCAGCCTGCAATCGCGTAAAATTCAAGTGTGACAGGTGGATCAAGTGTGACCTTAGTGACTGGTTTTGATGTACAGCCAACCAGTATTAGCATGACGGCAATCATCTTGATTATGATATGTTTCATTCGCATCACCTAAGTAATATTATATTCAAAATCATCTTTAAAGTATACAACTAAAGAATCAAAGCTAAGCAAAAAAGAGGTAATCATTCTACCTCTTCTTAGTAAATATAAAGCTGACTCCAGGGTTATCATTGTGAGCCGTTAAATCATAACCATACATATCAGCTGTTTTATAAGCGATTGATAAACCGAGGCCAAACTGTCCTTTGACACCTTTGACATATGGCTGAAACAGGTCATCAATCAATGTTTCATCAATTGGTTCGCCATCATTATAGATACACAGATAGTCCTTTTTCAGAGTAATACGAATCAATGATTTTGCATATCTTGTCGCATTGGTAATGATATTTTCGATGGCTACACGCCAAAGTTCCGAATCACCTACAAACATCACGTCATCAAGTGATGTCTCAATTGTGAAATCAACCATTGTTTTCAGCTGTTCGACAATATGTTCAAGCAGATCCTTCATCTCAAATGTCACAAATTCCTGTGACGAACTGTTTAAATAATCGAGACGATTAAGATACAACAAGTCTTTCACACGGTGTTCGAGACGATCGGCATTCTCCAGGATAACATCCATAGATGAATCCTTATCACCATAAGGATAAATATCATCTTTAACACTTTGTGAATATGTCTTGATCAATGCGATTGGCGTCTTTAGATCATGAGAAATGTTATGAATCATTTCTTCTTTGGTCTTTTCCTGTTTCTCAATTTCTTCACGCATATCAACCAAAGCATTGGCTACGACACCAATTTCATCACCACGAGCACGGGCATCAACCAATGTAGCTTGCTGACGGTTCTTAATAGAGTCAACATAACTCTTGATTTCTCCTAGTGGTTTGATTAAGGAGAAACACCAGAAAAGCAATACGACAGCCGTTATAATAAGAGATCCATAAAGAATGTATATGACTCCTGAACGAATAGCTTTAATCAATTCGTCGGAATAGTCACTATTCATAATCGTAATCAAATAAAGATCATCATCCGAATCAAGCAGTGAGTATATAATATCATTTGTTTCAATTTTTATGATGCGGTAATAAAGAGTCTCACCATTATTATTAGCTTTATTTTCAATTGTCGCGTGTTTCTCATCATTAATAATGGTATTTAAATCATATTCAAGCAAACTGAGATTCGAAAGAAATCGTGGTGTATTTTCAGGAACATTATCAAAAGTATATTCTTTATCGCTTGCATTATAAATCAGGTGATAACTTGCTCGAGTCTTTCGTGATCGTGGCAGCGTTGAAAATGAGGTGGTATTATCCTGCGCCGTTTCAAGCTGTAAATACATCTCATGATCAATAATAGAAGTCAGATTGTGATCAACCAAAGGAATAAGAACGGAAATGAAGACAACTGCCAATATCACAAATACAATCAGCAGTTGTCTCATTAATGGAAACTTCTTTAACATCGTTTAATCCAGACGATAACCATAGCCATAAATCGTTTTGATATTGATATTTGGCATTTTCTTTCTTAATCGTCTCAAAGTATCGTCAACGACACGGTCACTGCCAAAGTAGTTTTCATCCCAGACTTTGGTCAAAACCTGTTCACGTTCAATGGCGATGCCACGATTCTTTACAAAGTAAAGAAGTAATTCATATTCTTTGGTTGTCAAATCAATTTCCTGCTGCTCATAGATGATTTTACGTTTAGCTTCATCTATAGAGTAGCCATCAATTTCAATATATTGTGGGGTGTCTTTATAAACACGTTTTAAAACATTTGCCGTACGAAGGAGAAATTCCTTCATATTAAATGGCTTTGTGATATATTCATCACTGCCCTTTTCTAAACCAATAATGCGGTCAAAATCCTGATCGCGTGCCGACATAAAGATAATTGGCATATCAGGTTTACGATTTTTGACTTCTGTCAACAAATCAAAGCCACTGTTTTTATCCAACATAATATCGATGATCCATAAATGAACATCATCATCAACATGTGCGTAAGCCTGATCATATGTATAAAAGGATTGACAACAATAGCCTTCCTTTTCCAGATAGGTTCTGACTAGATCATTTAAATTCTTTTCATCATCCACAATATTGATTAAATATTTCATTTTACTTCACCTCGTTTAAATTCTAAATGCCTATTAAATGTTGAATATGGGTGATTTATGTGATTTTTTGTGATTATTTCTTATCAATCGTCACTGTCACATCAATTGATTTTGTAGAGGCTCTTGTTACATGACTATCAATAGTAAGAGGTATTGATGAAATCGTCTTTGTATGATTTAAATCAGAGATATCAACCTCACATGATACCGAACTGATATTACTAATTTCAGTACGTTTACCATAAAGTGTGACCGTTGTAGGCGAAAGCTTATAGCCGGTCATCTTATAACCTTTTTTCACTTTGCCAGTAAATTCAGGTTTGATGGCAACTGTTTTCTTATAAGGTTCAATACTAACTTCAGCAGTAACTGTCTTAGGATCGATCGAGCATTCAACCGGATCACCATTAGCATCATAAGCAATCACGTTACATTCCTGCGTAAAATCATTTGTTTTACGTTTAGCATCAATCGCAATCTGGAGATAATTAATGCGGTTTAATTGCGATGTCCCAGCATTGACTTCAGCTGTATCATCTGACAAGTTTGTGACTTTTACGTCATATTCATCATTCAGATCTTCGGTATTCAGCAACTGATATTTAATATCAAAAGTTGTGGTTCTCTTTTCTTCAATTGTGACGGTCGCAGTTTCTGGTAAAATCCAGACCGACAGAGAAGTACTGAAATTTTTTGTTTTGATTGGTACTGTGTGAGTACCTGAAGTCATACCCGATAAATCAATATAAACACTGTAGTTAGTTGAAATACGAGTGGCATTGATATTGATTGCTGGACCGATCAAACCAATAGAGACTGTTTCTGGTACACCAGAAATGCTATAACCTTCTTCTAATCCTTCAATATTGACTTCAACATTACGAATGATACGTCCTGAAGAAGTACTACTTAGACTATCCCCAGTAAAAGAAAAGAATAGAAATAAAGTCAGCATCAAAGATAAGAGTTTTAACGAACGAGTACTCGATAACATATGGTCAAGAATACGGTTCGCCGTATTAACCACTCTGGCAACAAAACCCATAGTTTGATTTCGTTTTTGAATAATCTCTTTTTTATGTTCTTCAACTTCACTTGATTTTTTCTTTTCTTCTTTGATGAAATTGAGGAAAAAATCTGTTGTATTGTCATTTGTACGACGTCTACGATCACTCATGAGGTTCCACCTCCTCATTATTGTTGAACCAGTTCAAACGATTGATCAGCTGAGCACGTAATTCATTACGGTTGATCTTTGTCAATTCTCCTTTTTCAGCAAAAGAAATCGTTCCTGTTTCTTCAGAAACAATAATCGTCAATGAATCGGTGATTTCACTAATCCCAATCGCCGCACGATGTCTGGCACCATACTTCGCAGATAAATCTTTACTTGTAGGTGGATAAAAACATGCTGAAGCGACTATACGTCCATGTTTGATAATAGTTGCACCATCGTGTAATGGTGTGCCTTCATAGAAAATTGTCTGCAATAATTCAGAATTGATTTCGGCATCGTATTCAACACCAGTATGAATGTGGTCAGCTAAACTTTGCGTACGTTCGAATGTGACTAAAGCACCCGTTTGCGTACGTGCTAAAGTCGTTATCGCAGTGACAAGTTCATCAAGAGATTTCTCTAATTCATCAGTCGTTGTATCAAATTCAATCTCCAGTCTGGTTTGACCCATTTTTTCCAATAAGTTACGAATTTCCGGTTGGAAGATAATAATAATGGCTAAAACACCCCAGGTTAAGACAGTATCAGCAATACCGCTTAATGTAGTCAATTTTAACGCCTGTGTCACGAACTTGACGATAATGATAAATAAGACACCTTTGATCAGCTGCATTGTACGTACATTCTGATTTAGCATACGTAAGATATAATAAATGACGATCCATACCGCTACGATGTCTATCGCATAACGAACAATCGTCAATATTAACGATAAGCTCATGTTTATTCACCTCACAAAACATTATATCAGTTTTATAAATTAATGAAAATAGGCTCTTTAGGTCACAAAAAAAGCTCCTTTCGGAGCAGGGAACTGGCAGCGTGCTATTTTGGCCATCGCTGACTATCGTCGCCGCTGTGATGCTTAACTTCCGTGTTCGGGATGGGTACGGGTGTGTCCATCACGCCATTGCCGCCAGATCCA
>JAGBPZ010000171.1 GCA_017633115.1 Erysipelotrichaceae bacterium
CTGATTTCTTCAAAGACGGTTTTATGTGGTGTCAAAGATGTCTGTTCCTGATCATAATAACCAATCATGACCTTGACACCCAATTTGATGACACCTTCATCTGGAAGATAATCATTCATTATCAGATGTAACAAAGTTGTCTTGCCAATACCATTAGGTCCTAAAAGTGCCACGCGTTCTTCGCGCTTGACTGTGAATGAAACAGAATCAAAAAGTGGCTGATCAAAAGACATAGCGAGATCCTTAATGTCAAGGACGTCATAGCCACTGACAACCTCCGGATCAAAGGAGATGCGGATGGCTTCTGGAAGAGCAGCGGGACGTTCAATCTTCTCCATGCGGGCCAATGCTTTTTCTTTACTTTCAGCACGTTTGACTTGCTTTTCACGGTTAAATGATTTCAGCAAATCGATAGAAGCCTGCATACGTTTGATATCTTTTTGATTGTTGATATAGTGTTTCAGCTCAACATCACGGTCATGTTTCTTGATGGCAGCATACTCACTGTAATGACAGTGGTAAATCTTTGAACGGCCATTTTCGATTTCCATGATTGAGGTTGTGACCTGATCGATAAAGTAACGGTCATGAGAGACGACAATCAAGGCTTTACTATAGTTCTTGAGGTAACTTTCCAACCATTCAATTGAATCGATATCAAGATGGTTTGTCGGTTCATCAAGTAAAAGCAAATCAGGCTTCTGCAACAATAATTGACCTAAGGCAATACGGGTCTTTTGTCCACCTGAAAGGATAGCCATTGGCTGCGACCACATTGATTCATCAAAGCCCAAACCATTAAGAATACCTTTGATTTCTGATTCCATGGCATAGCCACCCTGATCTTCGAAGCGATGTGTCAAGGCATCATATTCTTTCATGATACTATCAAGATCACTGCTTGTTGCCATCAGCTGTTCGAGTTCACGCATACGGGTCTCAATTTTCATCAACTCTTCAAATGGTTCTTCAAGAGTGGCATAGATACTTTTATCCAAGTCAAAAACATGTTCCTGTGACAGGTAACCGACAACTGCACTTTTAGCCACGTTTAAAAGACCGGCATCATACTCTTCCTGTCCTGTAATAAGACGCAGGAGAGTGGACTTGCCAGCACCATTAACACCAATAATGGCCATTTTATCATGGTCATCGATTTGGAACGTAATGTCTTTAAGGACATCTGTTGCCTGATATGTTTTTGTCAGAGAAGAACATGTTAAAATCATACTATCACCGCAATTATCATATCATAATTAACGCATCATGCAATAGAAAATGATGTTGAACCCTTGCGGAATGAGGAGACAAAAGCTATAATTGTATACAATAATACAATGGAGGTTTTGTATATGAATTTAGCGTATAAGATTTTAAAAGCACACCTCAAAGAAGGTGAACTTGTACCAGGTACATCAATTGCGATCGAAATCGATCAGACATTGACTCAGGACAGTACAGGTACAATGGCTTATTTACAGTTAGAAGCAATGGATGTAGGTCATGTTGCAGTTAAAAAGGCTGTAGCCTACATTGATCATAATATGTTACAGACTGGTTTTGAAAACATGGATGACCATGAATTTATCCGCTCAGTAGCGAAAAAGCATGGTATCACTTTCTCTAAACCAGGTAATGGTGTTTGCCATCAGTTGCAGTTAGAAAACTTCTCTAAACCAGGTGAAACACTTGTTGGTAGTGACTCACATACACCTACATGTGGCGCTATGGGTATGATTGCGATTGGTGCCGGTGGTCTGGATGTCGCAGTTGCTATGGCAACAGGTAAATATTATTTATCCTGTCCATCAGTTTTACAGGTCAATTTAGTTGGTAAAAGAAATCCATTAGTCTCAGCTAAGGATGTTATCCTCGCTATCTTACAGAAATTATCTGTTAAAGGTGGTGTCAACAAGATTGTTGAATACACTGGTGAAGGTATCAAAGATTTAACTTTAACTGATCGTGCCACAATCTGTAATATGGGTGCTGAATTAGGTGCGACAACATCAGTTTTCCCAACAGATGAACAGACACTTGCTTACCTAAAACAGCAGGGTCGTGAAGCAGATTATAAAGAAATGGTTCCTGATGTAGACGCTACTTATGATGAATACTTAGAAATTGACTTATCAACAGTTGTTCCTATGACCGCTAAACCTCATAGCCCAGATGCAGTTGTACCTGTTTCTGAACTTGAAGGTATGCATATCAACCAGGTTGTGATAGGTTCTTGTACAAACTCTTCCTTACCAGATATGCTCCATGCAGCGCAAATCTTAAAAGGTCATAAAGTCGCTGAACATGTATCACTGGTTATCGCACCAGGTTCATCTTCAATTCTGGCAATGTTGGCAAGCTGTGGTGCTTTAGCCGATATGGTTCATGCTGGAGCACGTATCCTTGAATGTGGTTGTGGTCCATGTATCGGTATGGGACAGGCACCTTTATCAAAGGGCATCTCTCTAAGAACGATCAACCGTAACTTCAAAGGCCGTTCAGGTACAAATGATGCTGGTGTTTATCTGGTTTCTCCAGAAGTGGCTGCTTTATCAGCTATTAAAGGTTATATGTCATGTGAATTTGATGATGGCTTTACATTAGATCCAGTACCATATACACCATTTGTCAAAAATCCTAATTTCTTCATCAGTGATTATGATCCTGACAACACTGTTTATATGGGTCCTAACATCAAACCTGTGCCAAGAGGTGAAAAGCTTACTGATACAATCACTGGTCGTGTGACATTAAAAGTTGGTGACAATATCTCAACTGACCATATCGTCCCTTCAGATTCTAAATTATTACCATTTAGATCCAATGTCCCTCATTTAGCTAAATTCTCATTCTCTAAAGTTGATCCTGAATTCTACGACAGAGCTGTTGCTTATGGTGGTGGCTTCATTGTTGGTGGTGACAACTATGGTCAGGGTTCATCTCGTGAACATGCAGCCTTAGTGCCTAACTATCTCAAGATCAAAGCCATCTTTGCGATCAGCTTCGCAAGAATCCATCGTTCAAATCTTATCAACAACGGTATTCTGCCATTAGTTATTGATCAATCTGATTATGACTTCTTCAATGATCAGGACAGCTATCGCTTAGATGATTTATTAGATGCAGTTGCCAACAATAAAGACATTACTGTCACTAATGAAAATACAAATGAATCGATTACAGCTCATTTAAGTTTATCAGAACGTGAAAAAGTCATGATTCAGTATGGTGGATTATTAAATGCCATTAAAGAATTAGGCGGCGACTTCTAAGAGAAAGGATGAAGGACTATGACTAAAATTCAAATGACAACGCCATTAGTTGAAATGGATGGCGACGAAATGACACGTATTCTTTGGCGTATGATCAAAGATGAATTGATTTTGCCTTTCGTTGATTTAAAGACAGAATACTATGACTTAGGACTCAAACATCGTGATGAAACAAATGACCAGGTCACTATTGATGCTGCTAAAGCAAACATGAAATATGGTGTCTCAGTCAAATGTGCGACAATCACCCCAAATGCACAGCGTGTGGAAGAATATAATCTGCATGAAATGTGGAAGAGTCCAAATGGGACAATTCGTGCCATCTTAGATGGTACTGTTTTCCGTGCACCAATTATGATTGATCCAATCAAACCAGTTGTTAAAAACTGGACAGCACCAATCACAATTGCCAGACATGCTTATGGTGATGTTTATCGTTGCCAGGAAATTAGAGTTCAGGGCCCTGGTAAAGCAACCCTGACTTTTGAAGGTGCTGATGGTCAGACTGTGACTGAAACAATCTTCGATTTTGAAGGTGCTGGTATTCTTCAGGGAATGTACAACAAAGATGATTCGATTGCATCATTTGCTCGCAGCTGTTTCAACTATGCATTGGACATGAAACAGGATTTATGGTTTGGTGCAAAAGATACGATTTCTAAGAAATACGATCATGCATTTAAAGATATCTTCCAGGATATCTATGACAACGAATATAAAGACCGTTTTGAAGCTTTAGGTATTACTTATTTCTATTCATTGATTGATGATATCGTGGCTCGTGTCATCCGTTCTAAAGGTGGCTTTATCTGGGCATGTAAGAACTATGATGGTGATGTCATGAGTGATATGGTCTCAACGGCTTATGGTTCATTGGCAATGATGACAAGTGTTCTTGTATCTCCAGATGGTAACTATGAATATGAAGCAGCACACGGTACTGTCACAAGACATTATTATCGCTACCTTGAAGGTGAAAAAACATCTACCAACCCTATGGCTACTATCTTTGCCTGGTCAGGTGCCCTGCGCAAACGTGGTGAAAAAGATGATTTACCTGAATTAATGGCATATGCAGATCAGCTTGAACAGGCCTGCCTTGATACTCTTAACAGTGGTATTATGACTAAAGACTTGTCATTATTAGCTCAGGGTATTGAAGTCACTGAAGTCAACTCAGAAGAATTCCTAAAAGCAATCAGAACACGCTTAGAAGCACTTTTGGCATAAACTATGAGTGATAATATATTCGAAAATGTGAAACATGGTAGTCTAAGCACACAGATTTTTGAATTACTTCGTGACCGCATCCTTAATGGTGATTATGAAGATGGGCAAAAGCTCAATGAACTGGCATTAGCCAAAGAACTCAAAATCAGCCGTACCCCAATCAGAGAAGCACTGAAACAGCTTGAATTACAGGAACTTGTAGAAAGCATTCCTAATAAAGGTGTTTATGTCAAAGGCTTTTCTGCCAGGGATATCGATGATATGTTTGAGATGCGTATCAGTCTCGAAGGTCTCGCCATCGAACTGGCGATTGACCGCATGGACGATGAACATCTCAATAAAATCAAAGATGTCTATGACTTGATGGAATTCTATTCGATGAAGCTTGATTATGAAAAACTCAGAGAACTCAATATCATGTTCCATGAAGTGATTTATGAAGCTACACAATCACCTTATTTCATGCAAATCCTCAAGGATATTCACTATTATGTATCAATGACGTCCCGTCATGCCATCCGTCAAAAAGACCGTGTCGAGACATCTCTATCTGAACATAAAGTCATCCTTGATAAAATCATTGCAGCTGATAAGGAAGGGGCACGTGAGGTCATTGAGAGTCATATACGTAAGACCCAGCAATTCGTTAGAGACTACTTCCTCGCACATCCTAAATAACCATTCACATCTCCCATCTGGGAGATGTTTTTCTGTCATCGTCGATCAAATTCAAGTATACTATGTAAGGAAAGGGGCTGAGGCATATGTTACCGGCAAAACACAGTGTGAAACGTATTAAGGGGGATTATCGCTTGATCGCCATTGCGGACATTCATGGACATTTGGACCGTTTTAAAACTTTATTAAAAAAAGTCGATTATAATCCAAGTCATGATTATCTCGTCATCATTGGTGATTTTGTGGAAAAAGGTGATCAGACCATTGACACCATTCGCTTTGTCCGTGAACTCGAACGCAATCCAAGATGTTTTGTCCTCATTGGTAATTGCGAATGGGCTATGACAGCGATACTGCAAACGCCTGAACTCGCTAATCAGATTCAACACTATTTTGCGAAAATCCCCCGTAATGGTGCCATCAGAGATTATTATCATCAGCTCCATCTTGATGATGGTCATGAGACAATGCTTGGGATTCAACGTGAAATTGAATTTAAGCTCCATGATGATCTTCAATGGATGAAGCATTTACCAACGACACTTAAGCTTAACGATTTCATTTTTGTTCATGCGGGATTGCCTTATGCCAATAACTATAAATCAGGGATTTTACCTGACTATCTGGAAATGCCATATTTTATGAATCAGGGACATCCTTATAAGGAAATGGTCATCGTAGGTCATATGCCTTCTTCCAATTATCATCATCACAATATCACCAATAATATCATCATCGATGAAGAGAAACGTATTATTTCCATTGATGGTGGAACGGGTATTAAACCAGTGTCACAACTCAATGCGCTGATTATTCGCTCACATGATGGCGTCATCACTTATGAATGTGAATCAGTCCAGCCTTGCATGAAAGGACGTATTATTAAAGATCATCATCCGATTAAACAAAAGTGGCATAAGATTGCTTATCCGTATTTTAAAGTCACTCCGATAAAAACCAAGGGATCATTGACCTATTGTCATAATGAAGGTCTTGATGAAGACTTATGGATTAAAAATGATTTTCTGTATGAACGTGGGGGGCAATGGTATTGTCTTGATGATTATACCGATCGTCAACTTGATGTCGCTCGTGGCGAAATTGTAGGCATTGCAGGTCATTATGGTGATGAAATCTATGCCGTTAAGGATGGTCTGGTTGGCTGGATTCCTGCCTCGTGTGTGCAAATCATACATAAGCATAATGTCAGATTATAAGACATAAAAAAATGCCTTCACATGAAGGCATAATCATATTATAGATTGAGAATTGTTTGGTAGATGAGAGTATTGATATCTAAAGCTGAACGCTTTGAAACAGTCAATACTTCCTCATGAGAAAGTGTATTGCCCGAAAGGCCAGCCGCTTTATTAGTAACAAGAGAAAAACCAATAACCTTGACACCAGAATGAACGGCAACAATGGCTTCTGGTACCACTGACATACCACAAACATCAGCGCCTAGGACCCTCAAAGCTCTAACATCAGCAGGTGTTTCATACTGAGGCCCCTGATAAAAATTGTATACAGCTTCACTGATTTTAATTCCATGTTCACTAGCGACCTGTTTAACAAGGTTACGCAGATGTTCATCATAAATATGTGACATATCCGGGAAACGTGGGCCAAACGTATCTAAGTTTTCGCCACGAAGTGGTGATGGAGCAAATAATGAAATGTGGTCTTTGATTAGGACTATACTGCCAGCATTCAAATCTTCACGGATGGCACCACTGGCACAAGTCAGAATCAGGGTCTTGATACCTAAAGCGGCAATGACACGGATTGGGAATGTCACGGTGTCCATGCCACGTCCTTCATAATAATGTTGGCGGCCGCTCATGACCATGACAGCGCGAGAACCGATATAGCCAAACATCAACAGACTTTCATGACCTTCAACACCTGAATCATGAAAGTGAGGCACATTGCGATAATAAAAAACAATACGATCCTGTAAGAGATCGGCAAATGTATCTAGACCTGAACCTAGTATAATGGCAACATCTATTGGTTTATGGAAACGGTCTCTAATATAACCAACTGTTTCCTTTATATGACGTTCATACATAGGGATACCTCCTATCCTCTATTCCATTATATTAGATTAAGTTGGTTTTGGACAAAGAAAATGATAAAATAAGGAACAGAAATAATCAGAAAGGGGATGTATTTATGAATCATGAGGATTTTCGTTTAAGTGATTATAAAATGTTTGAAACCCGTGTCTTCAGGGATGTCATTCATGGTTATATCACCGTTGAATACTGGCCGATTTGGAAACTGATCAATACATCTGCCTTTCAGCGACTCAGACGCATTAAACAGTTGGGCGGGGTCAATATGGTTTTTCAGACCGCTGAACACTCACGTTTTGTACACTCTTTAGGTGTCTATGAAGTTGCTCGCCGCATGTTGGATAGTGATGATATCGACAATGCCTTAAATGATTATGAAAAACTCTGCGTTCTTTGTGCAGCATTGCTTCATGATGTAGGGCATGGTCCTTATTCACACAGTTTTGAACAGGTTATTGGCATGCGCCATGAGATTATGAGCGTACGTATTATCCGTGAGGATGATGAAATCAGTTCAATATTATCAGCTATAGATCCTGATTTGCCAATGGATGTTGCCAATGTGATTGACAAAAAAGCTGATAAACCGGTGATGGTACAGATGATTTCCAGCCAGCTTGATGCTGACCGCATGGATTATCTGCTGCGTGATTCTTACTTTGCGGGTGTCACTTATGGTCAGTTTGATATGTCCCGTATCTTACGAACCGTACGTGTATGCGATAACCGTTTAGTCTTTAAAGAATCTGGCATTCAGGCAATTGAAGACTATATGCTAGCTCGCTACTATACTTACTGGCAGGTGTATTACCATCCTATAGGATTAAGCTATGAGCATTTGATCCATGCCATCATGAATCGTCTTAAAGATTTAAAAGATAGTGACTATTGTTTTAAGACTGACTTATCCTTGTTGTGGCCGGTACTTGATGGTGACTTCAGTGTCGCGCAATATTTGCGTCTTGATGAAGTGATTGTTGGTTATCTCTTTGAATGTCTGAGTCAGGAAGATGATTTTATTGTCAGAGATTTATCAAGACGTTTGATCAATCGTCAATTGCTTAAGACGATTACCTGGGAAAGTGATGAACAGCTTGAAAGAATCAAACGCTTGTCTGATGAAGCGGGCTATGATCATAAGTATTACGTGTTTGATGATAAAATGATGCAAGTCTTTTATGAAAACGATGCTCCTAATTCCCATATTAGCGAAATTGATCTGTTAGAACCTGATGGTACGATCCATTCATTATTGGAAAAGTCTGAAATCGTGCAGGCTATTGTTGGGGGCAAACCTAAGCAGGATGCTAAGATCTTCTACGTGAAGGAAATAAAGGAGAAGGTTTAATGGATATAGATTACGAATTACGTATTAGAACAACTTTTCTCTATCCTGGACAGGATGGTGTCGAAAAACAATCACGGACTGTCAATGGAACTGTCATGCGTGAAGGCGGTAAACTCACGATTGAATATAAGGATATTGGAGGTTTAGCACGAATCATATATAAAGGTGATGAAGTGATGCTTAAGCATGGCCAAAGTGTGCTGTATCTCAAAAAAAATCAAGAAGTCCCTAATGACTATCTGACAGAGTTTGGAACAATCAAAGTCAATGCCAAACTCAACAGTGTGAATGCAGGTATGTCACAGTTTCACATAAACTATGCTTTAAGTCAGGATAAGCCTTTTGTCAGGGTAGGAATCTTTATTAGATGGGTCAGCCCTGATCATGAGCCAGTCCATTAAAAACGAAAAAACATTGACACAATGGGGAAATATGATATTGTATTAAAGTATCGTAATATTGAAAGAGGTGTAGGAAATGGCTGCAAGTAGAATTGAATCACAGTTGCAAAGTGTGTTCGCCAAAGCCCTTGTTGATGGCGGCCTTATTGACAACTATGATGCCAGCAGTATCAATATCGAGATTCCAAAAGATACAAGTCATGGTGATTATTCAACAAATATCGCCATGCAGTTGACGAGAGTTTTACGTCGCAATCCACGACAGATTGCCCAGACAATTGTTGACAATGTGGATCTTGAAGCAGGACAAATCGATCGTATTGAAATCGCAGGTCCTGGTTTTATCAATTTATTTATGAAAAATGATGCGTTGACTCAGGTTATCGCAGACGTTTTGAAAAAAGGTACAGACTTTGGTGCATCAAACTCTGGCAAAGGTCAGAAGTTCAATGTTGAATTCGTTTCTGCCAATCCAACTGGTGATCTTCACTTAGGACATGCCCGTGGGGCAGCAGTCGGCGATAGTATTTGCCGTATCATGGAAAAAGCAGGTTATGATGTCACAAGAGAGTACTATATCAATGATGCTGGCAAGCAGATCACAAATCTGGCATTATCACTTTACAGTCGTTATCTTGAATGCTTCGGTATTGACTTCCCAATTCCTGAAGATGGTTATCTTGGACAGGACGTCAAAGATATTGCGATTGCGATTAAAGAAGACATTGGTGATCGATATGTAAACGCGAGTGAAGAAGAAGCAGTGGCTTATTTCCGTAAGATCGGTACTGAACACGAACTGCAGAAAATCAAGGATATTCTTGCAGAATTCCGTGTTAAGTTTGACATCTGGTTCTCTGAAACATCTGTTTATACAGATCACCTCATTGATAAAGCATTAGCTCAGTTAAAAGAGCGTGGTTATACTTATGAAGAAGACGGTGCCCTCTGGTTTAGAACAACTGATTTTAATGATGATAAAGATAGAGTCCTCATTAAGAGCGATGGCAGTTATACTTACTTCACACCAGATATTGCTTATCACTTAAGCAAATTCGATCGTGGCTATGATCATCTTGTTGACTTATTTGGTGCTGACCATCATGGTTATATCAACCGTATGAAAGCAGCCGTTCAGGCTTTAGGCTACAACCCAGATCAATTGAATATTGATATTATTCAGATGGTTAGAATGCTTGAAAATGGTGAAGTTGTCAAAATGAGTAAACGTACTGGCAACGCCGTCACTATTAAGGATTTGGTTGATGAAATTGGTGTTGACGCTGTGCGCTACTTCTTTGTATCAAAAGCTGCCAATACACCATTTGACTTCGATTTATCATTAGCTAAATCAAAATCAAATGAAAATCCAGTTTATTATGCCCAATATGCTCACGCAAGATTATGTTCAATCAAACGTATGGCAGCTGAACGAGGCTTCAATATGTCAGATCAATATGATCAATTGACTCATGGTAAAGAAGTTGAATTAATGAAAGAAATCAATGAATTTACCCATACAGTCGCTGAAGCAGCCAAAACAAGATCACCACATAAGATTGCGAACTATATTCAAAAACTGGCATCTGTTTATCATTCATTCTATAATGAATGCCATGTATTAGACGACAACAATCGCGAATTATCAGGTCAGCGTTTAGCTCTTTGTGAAGCAACACGCATCACCTTGGCGAATGCATTAGATTTATTAGGTGTAGCTGCACCAGAAAGTATGTAGGAGGAAGCTATATGAAGAACACAGGACAATCAATGGTTGATACAGCTTATGCAATTTTACAGACAACTGATGAACCAATGGACTTCTATGAATTATGGGAAAGAATCGTTGCTGAAAAAGAAATGACAGAAGAAGATATCGAAGAAAACATCTCACGTTTCTACACAAACATCACTCTTGATGGTCGTATGATCACAGTTGGTGATAATTTCTGGGATCTTCGCTCACGTCATAAATTTGAAGAAGTACACATCGATATGAAAGATGTTTACTCTGACGAAGAAGAAGTCAGCACTGATGACACTGGTGATGAACTGATCATCGAAGATAACTACAGCGATAATTAATCAATAGATAGACAAGAATCAGGTAATGTACCTGGTTCTTTTTTTGTGAAGGCAAAAGAAGATTGAGAAAAACATGACTAGAAGCAGTGGTGAAAGGACAAACGTGTTATTCAAGAAAAAATATGATTCAAAACACAAGAAAAGCTACAATAAATCGAATTAAAAGTATGGTGTTTTTCTATCACATAAAAGCCTTTATCTGGCAATTTAAAGAAAAAAATCATCCTTTTTCAAGTGCTGTGATGAATTGTTTTCTGAAGCTTATTTAAGGTCTTGTAATAATTTTATGTAAACACAAAATATATTGATAAAATCAGTATATTTTTGATCAATAAAGATACGTTGAGAAGCCTTTTACAGGAGTATGAAATTCGTAGATAATTAAAGGAAAAAGAGGCTTTTCTCACAACAATGTAAGCGTTTAAAAAAATATTCCAATTCATGGTGAAATAGTTGATTTATCGCAGAACATGGCTTATAATTGTCTTAGAATTCAATTAAGGAGGAATTTCATAAAATGGCAGTAAAAGTCGCAATTAATGGTTTTGGCCGTATCGGTCGTTTAGCATTCAGACAGATGTTCCAGGCTGAAGGTTACGAAGTAGTAGCAATCAACGATTTAACATCTCCAAAAATGTTAGCTCACTTATTAAAGTATGATTCTTCACAGGGCAAATATGCATTAGCAGACAAAGTTGAAGCAAAAGAAAGTTCAATCGTAGTAGATGGCAAAGAAATCACTATCTATGCAAAACCTAATGCAGCTGAATTACCTTGGGGCGAATTAGATGTAGACGTAGTTCTTGAATGTACTGGTTTCTATGTATCAAAAGCTAAATCTCAGGCTCACATTGATGCAGGTGCTAAGAAA
Source organism: Erysipelotrichaceae bacterium (assembly GCA_017633115.1). Lineage (GTDB taxonomy): Bacteria > Bacillota_I > Bacilli_A > Erysipelotrichales > Coprobacillaceae > RGIG9341. Next base: position 11,964 of record JAGBPZ010000171.1, read on the forward strand.
GTTGTTATTTCAGCTCCAGCTGGTAACGATCTTCCAACTATCGTTTTCAATGTAAACAACAAAACTTTAACTCCAGAAGATAAGATCATCTCTGCAGCTTCTTGTACTACTAACTGCTTAGCTCCTATGGCTAAAGCATTAAACGATTTAGCAGAAATCGAAAGTGGTATCATGGTAACTGTACATGCTTACACTGGTGACCAGATGATTCTTGATGGTCCACAGAGAAAAGGTGACTTAAGAAGAGCTCGTGCTGGTGCTATCAACATCGTTCCTAACTCTACTGGTGCAGCAAAAGCTATCGGTTTAGTAGTTCCTGAATTAAACGGTAAATTAATCGGTTCAGCTCAGCGTGTTCCTGTTCCTACAGGTTCAACTACTATCTTAACTTCAGTTGTTAAGAAGAACGTTACTGTTGACGAAGTTAATGCAGCTATGAAAGCAGCAGCTACTGAATCATTCGGTTACACTGAAGAAGAATTAGTATCTTCTGACATCATTGGTATGACTTATGGTTCATTATTCGATGCAACTCAGACTATGGTTAACCCATTACCAAACGGTGGTGCTGAAGTTCAGACAGTTGCATGGTATGACAACGAAAACTCATTCACTTCTAACATGGTTAGAACTATTAAGTACTTCGCTGAATTAGGATAATACCAATTAATTAAATGAATGATTGAAAGGTCCTCGTAAGAGGGCTTTTCTTTTGCTTTTTTTTAGTCTAAAATAGAATCATAGGAGGTATGCATTATGTATAAAATGTTGTTATGTTGTGCTGCTGGTATGTCGACAAGCCTGCTGGTGACAAAAATGGAACAATATTGTCAATCACAAGGTATTGAAGCTAAAATCTGGGCAGTACCAGTCGCTGATTTTGAAAAAGAATTACCTGTTGATTTAATTATGCTTGGTCCTCAGATAAGATATGCGGCAAAAACCGTTAAAGAGGCTGCTGGTGATATTCCTGTTATGAGCATCGATATGCGCAGTTATGGTCGTATGGATGGTGAAAGTGTCGTAAAAAAAGCGTTAGAATTGCTTGCTGAAAAAGGTGCATAAATGAATGAAATTATGGTCTCTTGAAGGCCATATTTTTATTTGTTTTGAAGCTGTCAAATAATAAAGTGTCATGGTTTCATTGAGGGTCTGATTATGATAAAATAGGACGGTAAGGTGGAAAATATTATGCAAAAACTGAACAATAAAAACTTCTATCGTCTGATGACGATTCTTATATTTATCATTGGTTTATTGATTGGCAGCTGTGGCAGTTATCTTTTGTTTTTTGCGAAACAACCTAAAGAACAAGTCGATGTCAATGTCTTCAATGAAATATCATCACTCATCACTCATCATTGGATCGATACGACTGAAAGCAAAGAGAGTATCGACTCACGAATGATCAGTGGGATGATCAATGGCTTAGGTGATCCTCATACAACTTATATGAGTGCTAATGAAGTCAATGATTTTATGGAATCAATCAACGGTGATTATCAAGGTATTGGTGTTGCCTTCTCAATAGTTGAAGAAGGTGCTTTTGTCACTCGTGTTTATCGCAATACACCAGCGGCAGCTTCTGGTATCATGATTGGTGATATTATTACAAAAGCTAATCAAACCAGCCTAAAAGGTAAAAATTCCGATCAAATCAAGGAAAGTATTCGTGGAAAAGAAAAGACATATGTCAATCTGACGATTTTGCGTGGCCATAAAACACTTAAGATGAAAATCAAACGCGCCGCGTTGGATACAGATGTCTTCTATGAAATCCGTAAAAAAGGAGACAATTCTTTTGGCTATCTGGAAATCACAACCTTTGGTATCAATACCGGCAATCAGGTCGAAGAAGCATTAAAATTATTCACTGAAAAAAATATCAAAACAATTGTCATTGATTTAAGAAATAATGGTGGGGGCTATTTGATGGCTGCCAATGAAATTCTCAATTATTTCTGCAAAGAAGGAGAAGTCCTCTTCTCGTTGACTGATGGTGATGGCAATACAGTTACTTATAAAGATCAAACTGATACGCAATATTCTTTTGATCGTGGTTATATTCTCATTAATGGTAATACGGCATCTGCGAGTGAAATGGTTGGTGCTGCTTTAAGTGAACTCTATAACTATCAATTAATCGGTACTAGGAGTTATGGTAAAGGCACTGCTCAGACACAGGCAACACTATCAGACTCTTCAGTCATCAAATATACATATGCCAAGTGGTATACGCCTAAGGGCAATAATGTCAATGGTGTAGGCTTAAAACCAAATATTGAAGTCGCACCTAATGACATTACATCACTTGCGATTGGCTCAGTGGATAAAAATTATACCTACGATTCAGTCGACGACAATGTTGCTGTGATGCAGAAAATGCTTATGCTTTTAGGCTACAAAGTCGATCGTACAGATGGTTATTTCTCTAAGAAAACTGAAGCAGCTCTTAAAGCCTTCCAGGAAGACCATAGCTTAACGGTCGATGGTATTTATGGTAAATACTCGTTCCAGCATCTACTTGCTGAAGTATCTGTTTATCTTTCTAAACAGGATCATGATGCTCAGTATCAGACAGTACTTAATTTAATCGATAAGGGGTGAGATTATGCCCAAATTTCAATTAGTTTCAGATTTTAAACCAATGGGTGACCAGCCAGCTGCCATCAAACAGCTTGTTGATGGTGTCAACAATGGTGAACGGGTTCAGGTTCTACTTGGTGGTACGGGCACCGGTAAAACATTCACCTTTGCGAACGTCATTGCCCAGGTCAACAAGCCAACATTGGTCTTATCGCATAATAAAACTCTGGCTGCACAACTCTATTCAGAGTTGAAGGAATTCTTCCCTAATAATCGTGTAGAATACTTCATCTCTAACTTCGATTTTTATCAGCCAGAAGCCTATATTCCATCAAGTGATACCTATATCGATAAAGAAGCGCAATCTAATGATGAAATCGAAATGATGCGTTCAGCTGCAATGAACTCACTGATTGAACGTGAAGACACGATTGTGGTTGGGTCTGTTGCCGCTATTTATGGTTTAGGTAATCCAGATGCCTATAAGGAAATGATCTTTTCCTTACGTGTTGGTCAGGAGATAGACCGTCGTGAATTATTGACATATCTTGTCGATCGTCAATATACCCGTAATGATATTGATCAGGGTAAAGGGACATTCCGTGTTCGTGGTGATGTCATTGAAATCGTACCTGGTCATTCCGAATCATATATCATCCGCATAGAACTCTTTGGTGATGAAGTTGACCGCATCGTTGAAGTTGATCCTTTGACAGGTCAGCTGCTTGCAAGCTTCAATACCTATACGATTTATCCTGCAGATGATTATGTCACGGCAAAAGACAATATGCTTCACGCCTGTGAGACGATTGAAGCGGAATTAAAGGATCGTTTGGCTTTCTATTCAGATGCAGGCAAACCGCTTGAATATGAACGTTTAGACATGCGTACCCGCCATGATATAGAAATGTTGCGAGAAGTTGGTATCTGTCCGGGTATCGAAAACTACTCCCGTCATATTGATGGCCGTCAGCCAGGACAGCGTCCTTACACATTACTTGATTATTTTCCAGATGATTTCCTGATCATCGTTGATGAGTCACATGTCATGCTGCCACAGATTCGTGGCATGTATAATGGTGACCGCAGTCGTAAGGAAACACTTGTTGAATATGGTTTTAGATTACCAAGCGCTTTGGATAATCGTCCTCTTCGCTTCGAGGAATTTGAGTCATTGATTCCACAAGCGATTTTCGTCTCTGCCACACCTGGTGATTATGAACTTGCCAGCACTGATGGACGCTATGCGGAACAGATCATTCGTCCTACAGGACTTCTTGATCCAATCATTGATGTGCGTCCAACAGAAAATCAGATCGATGATTTGATCAATGAAATTCAAGACCGTGTTCTTAAAAAGGAACGTGTCCTGATTACAACGTTGACGAAGCGTATGGCAGAAGATTTGACTGATTATCTCAAAGAATACGGGTTGAAAGTAGCCTACATGCACTCTGATACCAAAACGCTGGAACGTACAGAAATTCTGCGTGATTTACGTCTTGGTGTCTATGATGTCCTTGTTGGTATCAACCTGCTTCGTGAAGGTCTTGACCTGCCAGAAGTCTCTCTGGTTTGTATTCTTGATGCTGATAAAGAAGGATTCCTGCGTAGTGAACGTTCACTCATCCAGACAATTGGCCGTGCTGCAAGAAATGCCAATGGTCAGGTTATTATGTATGGTGATCATATCACTGACTCAATGGATCGAGCTATCAAAGAAACCAATCGTCGTCGTGCGATTCAGGAAGCTTATAATAAAGCCAATAATATTACGCCGATGACAATTAGAAAAGAAATCCGTGATGCCATTCATTCACAGGAAATGTTTGATCAGGCATCTTCACTTCTCAAGAAAGGCAAACGTGCGTCTAAGAAAGATAAGAAAGCACTTATTGCTGAAATGGAAAAAGAAATGCGCGCTGCTGCAAAAGTATTAGACTTTGAACGCGCTATGGAATTACGCGATATGATAGAGGAATTACGTGATGAATAAAGCTTTAAAATGGGATCATAACGTTAATCGCATTGTCAGAGATATCAATCTTGAAGGTGGACGCGTATTTGCGACTGGTGATTGTGTTCGCAATGGTTATTATTTTGAGCCGGCGCAGTCCACAGAATTATTCATTTTTGATTTGAATAAGGAAGATGTTGAAACGATTTTTAACCTTTATGGTACTTATACAACTCAACAGTCTACATTGAGACTCTCGTTTTTAAACGATCACGAATTCACTGTCATCACTGATCAGAGTCCTGAAGATTTTTTCAGAGATGATGCTTTAAAACGTCGTTTCACTATTGATACAGCAGTCTATGATCTATTGAATGATCGTTATATCATGAGTGATCAGTGCCAGACTGATTTAGACGAAAAAGTCTTACGCGTCGTTGATGAAGACAGTTTCAAAAAGGATTTATACAATATCTTTGAAACCGCGAAATTGATTGCGGAATTAGAATTAACGGCAACAGAAGAGACTGTTGCACTATGTAGAGAGATGATGTCAGCACATCAATTTAATGAATTAGACAGAGAATATGTTTATGCTGTTTATTCTATGATCTTGATGACACCACAGCCATCTCTAGGCTTCGAATTTATGCGTCAGATCAACGCTCTTCCTGATTATCTCTATGACTTGACAAATTGTCTGCAACGCCTTGATTATCATCCAGAAGGCAATGTATGGAACCATACGATGATGGTTATTGATGAAGGGGCATGGCTTAAACGCAGTGCGACAGATCCATTAAGCTTCATGTGGGCATGCCTGCTTCATGACATCGGCAAACCCGTTGTTACCACACCTGAAGGTCGTGCTCGTCTGCATGCAGAAGTTGGCGCCATCATTTTTGATAAAAAGGTTGATTTAATTACTGATCCAGATCAGAGAAAATATGTAGAATGGATGATTTATTATCATATGGAACTCATGTGGCTATCCTATGACAGTGCCAATGACCATATTTATCGTCGCTTCCTTAAGGCCATTGACGGTACAGTGCCATTAGACGACCTCGTACTTATTGGTCAGGCTGATAAGCTTGGCAGAGGCCGTGACAATCGCGAACAGATTCGTGTTTTTAACGAATATATGCGCAATATGATTGCTCGTTTTGGCAAAACGCCTGAACCTGCATTGGTCACAGCTGATGATTTACGCGAGGCAGGTTTGAATGATGAAGAAGCTTATCAGGAAATACTTGATGTCGCTTTTGAATATCAAATTGAAGGCATGAACAAGGAAGAAATTATAAGGAGGTTAGTACGTGAATCAGAAGTTTATTACAATTAAAGGTGCACGTGTTAATAATTTAAAAAATATCGATGTCGAGATTCCTCGTGATCAACTCGTTATTATGACGGGTCTTTCTGGCAGTGGTAAAACATCACTCGCATTTGATACGATTTATGCTGAAGGGCAGCGCCGTTATGTTGAATCCTTGAGTGCGTATGCCCGCCAGTTCTTAGGTGGGGTCGAAAAACCAGATGTTGACAGCATTGAAGGGTTATCACCTGCGATTGCGATTGACCAGAAAACAACGTCCAATAACCCTCGTTCAACGGTTGGAACAGTCACCGAGATCTATGACTACTTACGTCTGCTTTATGCCCGTGTTGGTCATGCCTATTGCCCAAATCATGGTATTTTGATTGAGGCACAGACACTTAAGCAAATGGCTGACTATGTAGATGGTTATGATGATCGTGATCGTTTACAGATCAATGCCAGAATGGCTATGAACCAGAAGGGGACGCATAAAGACTTATTCGACCGTTTACGTCGTGATGGTTTTGTGCGTGTCAAAGTGGATGGGGAAACCCGTCGTCTAGATGAAGATATCGTTCTCGAGAAAAATAAAAAACATACCATCGATGTTGTAGTTGACCGTATCATCAAAAAAGAAGGCTATCGCAGCCGTTTGCAGGACTCATTGGAAACGGCTCTTGGACTCGCTAATGGCGAAGCCATCGTTGAAAACCTGACTAAAGGTACGGAAAAATTGATGTCACAAAATTATGCCTGTCCAATCTGTGGCTTCAGTGTGCCTAAGCTTGAACCAAGATTGTTCTCGTTCAACAATCCTTTAGGTGCCTGTCCGGATTGTAAAGGGTTAGGTGTTAAGAACGTTGTTGATGATGATGAACTCGTTCCTGACTGGAATCTTAGTATCAATCAGGGCGGTCTTCGCTATTTTAAGACAGCTGTTGGTACTGATCGTGTAGAGTGGCAGATCTTCCAGAAATTGTGTGAACATTACCACATCGATATGGATAAACCATTGAAGGACTTTACAAAGAAAGAAATTCGTATCATCTTTATTGGGTCAACAGAACCTATTTCCTTTGAAGTCGTTTCTTCTAGTGGACGCATTAATCGTGATACCCGTTATATTGAAGGTGTTAAGACAATGATTGCCCGTCGTTTCGAAGAGACAACATCGTCATGGGCTAAAGAATGGTACAATACCTTCATGACTGAACAGACATGTCCAACATGCCAGGGTAAACGCTTGAATGATATGGTTTTGAGCGTTCATATTGATGGCAAGAATATTATTGATTTCACGGATCAGTCAATCAATCAGGGTGTTGAATTCATGAAAATGATGAACCTTTCACCAATGGAAGCACAGATTGCCAGACTGATTGTCAAAGAAATTTCTGACCGTCTTTCATTCCTGCAGAATGTAGGCCTTGGTTATTTGACACTGTCTCGTCGTGCTGGTGGCTTATCTGGTGGTGAAGCTCAGCGTATTCGTCTCGCTACCCAGATTGGTTCTCACCTCACAGGTGTGCTCTATGTTCTTGATGAACCTTCTATTGGTTTACATCAACGTGATAATGCCAAACTGATTAAAACACTTAAAGATATGCGTGATTTAGGTAACAGTGTGGTCGTTGTCGAACATGATGAAGAAACGATGCGTGAATCTGACTATATCATCGATATTGGACCAGGAGCCGGTGTTCATGGTGGTGAAGTTGTTGCCCAGGGTACACCAGAAGAAGTCATGCAAAATGCCGATTCTATTACGGGTGCTTATTTATCTGGCCGTAAGTTCATTCCTGTTCCAAAAACACGTCGTGAAGGCAATGGCTTATCAATCAAAGTCATTGGCGCCAAAGAACATAACCTGAAGAATCTGGATGTTGAATTTCCACTAGGTAAGATGACTGTTGTCACCGGTGTCTCTGGTTCTGGTAAATCAACATTGGTCAATGATATCTTATGTCGTGGCTTGAGAGCGAAAATCTATCGTTCTAAAGAAAAGCCAGGGCTTCATAAAAGAATCGAAGGTTTGGACTATATCGATAAGGTCATCGACGTATCCCAGGAGCCAATTGGACGTACCCCACGTTCTAATCCAGTCACTTATACTGGCGTGTTTGATGACATCAGGGAACTGTTCTCAAAAACACCTGATGCTAAAATCAGGGGCTACAATAAAGGTCGTTTCTCATTTAATGTCAAAGGTGGTCGTTGTGAAGCCTGTCAGGGTGATGGTATTAAACGCATCTCAATGCATTTCTTACCTGATGTTTATGTCCCATGTGAAGAATGTGGCGGTAAACGCTACAACGAAGAAACTTTACAGGTGACATTTAAAGATAAAAATATTTATGATGTCCTTGAAATGACTGTCGAAGAGTCATTGTCATTCTTTGAAAACTTGCCAAAGATCTATACAAAGCTAAAAGCTTTATATGATGTTGGCTTAGGTTACATTAAGTTAGGACAAAGTGCACCAACGCTTTCAGGCGGTGAAGCTCAGCGAGTCAAACTTGCGAGTGAGCTTCAGAAACGTTCAACTGGTAAAACGATGTATATTCTTGATGAACCAACAACAGGTTTACATTCAGATGATGTTGCTCGTTTGATTGACGTTTTAAGCAGTATCGTAGATAATGGAGATACAGTAATTATTATTGAGCATAATCTTGATATCATTAAAGTTGCAGACCACATCATTGACCTTGGTCCAGAAGGTGGCGATGAAGGTGGTACACTCGTAACTTGTGGTACACCTGAAGAAGTCGCTCAGTGTGCTGACAGTTATACCGGTCAGTTTCTTAAAAGTATTGTGTAGGTGAGTTAAATGGATAAAATCATTAAAGTCAAAGATCTATTGCCTGGTCCATCACTGGTGCAAATCACTGGTGATGAAGAAGCATTGGAACGCGAAATCTTTGTGCCTGATATTAACCGTCCAGGTTTTGAACTGGCTGGCTTTTTCAAACACAGTGATTTCCGCCGTATCATCCTCTTAGGCGAAAAAGAAAATGCCTTTATCAGTGAAATGTCAAGAGAAGCACAGCTTGCCTGCTTCTCAAAACTTGTCAATGATGAAACGCCTTGTATCATTATTGCGAAAGGGTATAAATCCCCTGATATTTTACGTAATATTGCGCAAAGACGTAATTTCCCTGTCTTTGAAACAAATGTCACAACTGGTCGTGTATCACTGATGTTGACGCAGATGCTCGATGAAATGTTGGCGCCTAATGTCTTGATTCATGGTGTTTTCATGAATATTTATGGTAAAGGTGTCATCATCAAAGGTGACAGTGGTATTGGTAAATCAGAAATCGCTTTGGATCTGATTAAACGAGGCCATCAGCTGATCGCTGATGATGCGGTTGAGCTTTATCGTATTGGCCAGCATATTTTGGGTAAACCACCTGCAGTATTGGAAAACCTGTTGGAAATCCGTGGTATCGGTGTTATTGATGCCTCTAAAATGTTTGGTGCCGGTTCAGTACTTCCACGTGATTATGTTGATGTCATCATTCAGCTTGAACGCTGGCTGCCATCACGTGAATACACCCGTATTGGCTTACAGGAAGACAATGTCACTGAAGATATCTTAGAAGTCGATGTGCCAAAAATCGTCGTTCCTGTCACTGCCGGTAGAAGTATGTCCGTTATCATTGAAGCAGCTGTCATGAATATGCAACTCAAAGAATCAGGCTATGATTCAAGCAAGGAATTTGTTCAGCGTATCGTCAAAAACATTAAGGATAAGCAGGAATCATGATGAACTTAGTACGTTTACCATCATATATCCAGTTTGGTCCACTGCAGATTCATTTCTATGCTTTATGTATCTTAACAGGAGCATTGATTGCTTATATCTTAGGTGTCAGACGCTTTAAACAGCTGGGTTATGGTGAACCACTGATTTCAGAATTCTCAGACTATTTCATCTATTTATTGTTGATAGGTATATTAGGTGCACGTCTCTGGTATGTCGTTTTTGAATGGCGTCAATATGCAGCACATCCTGAAGAAATACTTATGATCTGGCATGGTGGTCTGGCCATCCATGGTGGTATTGTGGCTGCCGTTATTTACAGCTATCTGTTCTTCAAAAAGCATGGCGTACCATTTTTGGTAGCCGGCGATGCGATTATGCCTGGTGTTTTGATTGCTCAGGCTTGTGGCCGTTGGGGCAATTTCTTCAATCAGGAAGCTTATGGTTCAGAAGTGTCACTTTCATTTCTGAAATCCCTGCATTTACCATCCTGGCTCATCAACAACATGTTCATTCAGGGGGCCTATCATCATCCAACATTCCTTTATGAATCATTGGCCAATGTTTGTCTGTTTTTGATCATTGTGTTGATCATTCGTCGCTTTGCCAAACATCATGGGGTGCAGTTCTTCTCATATTTTATTGGTTATGGTCTGGTGCGTTTCCCGATTGAAGCAATGCGCACTGACAGCCTGATGATTGGTCCGTTAAAAATGGCTCAGGTGACATCAATTGCGTTTATTCTGATTGGTATTATTGGTATGCTTTATGTTCACTTCAAAGGAGATCTCATACAATGATCGTACGTCAATATACAGAATCTGATTTACCACAAATGATTGGTATCTGGAATGAAGTCATTGAAGATGGTATCGCTTTTCCTCAGGAAGATTTCCTGACACTTGAAAGTGGGCGCGATTTTTTCGCCGCTCAAACTTATGTTGGGGTTGCTGAAGAAGGTGGAGAAGTTTATGGCCTTTATACCCTTCATCCTAACAATATTGGCCGTTGTGGTCATATCGCCAACTGCAGCTATGCCGTTGATTCTGACAGCCGTGGTAAGCATATAGGGGAAATGTTGGTGAAGGACAGTTTAGAAAAGGGTCATGATTATGGCTTTAAGGTGATGCAGTTTAACGCCGTTGTTGAAAGTAATATTCATGCCCGTCATTTATACGCTCGTTTGGGATTTGTGCCATTAGGCATGATTCCTGAAGGTTTCCGTATGAAAGACGGCCATTATGAAAATATTTACCTCTATTATCATGAATTATAAAGGGTTTCGTCGCTGACGAAGCTCTTTTTTTACTATACGCAAACTATCCTTATATGTTAAAATGACACTCGATAGGCAGGTGATTGGATGAAAAAAGGTGTTATGTGGATGATGCTGACGGCACTATGTTGCTCTGTGGCTGGCTTATTGATTCGTTTTATGAACGCACCAGGTATTGTTTTAACGACCTTTGGTTCACTCATTGCGATTCCAGTCAGTCTGGCTATTTATCGTCATCCTGTTAAATTCACAAGAATGGTCATCTTTACCGGTATTGTGCAATATCTGATGAGCCTGTCATTTACCTATGCCAATCAATTGACGACAGTTGCCAATGCTTTAGTTCTTCAATATACATCGGGCATTTTTGTTTTGCTTTTACAGAGTATCGAAACCAAACGCCTTCCTGCCATGTATAAGATCTATGTCATGATGATTGTTTTAGCCGGTACTGCTATTTTCTTTGCGGATGGTTTAGGTACAGGACAGTTGATGGGTAACATGCTTGGTTTATTGTCTGGGGCCTTACTGGGCTTGGCATTTTATTTAACGGCTAAACCAGAAATCGATGCCTATTCAGTTGGTATCATGTCGTTTGTCGTTGCGACGATTCAGGGAATGACCGTCTTAAGAGCCATTCCTGCCATTGATTCACAAAGCTGGCTGGCCATTATCGCCTATGCTGTCATCGTCTATGCCATCAGTGGTATAGCGTATAGTATTGGGATCAAGAAAATTGATGCTTTTCTCGCCGATTTGATTTGCATGCTGGAAGTGGTATTAGCACCATTATGGGTCTTCCTGCTGTTTGGGGAAACAATTTCTATGTTGTCATTAGTTGGTGCGGTAATGATTATTGGCGGGATCGTCTATATGATGGTAATGGATATGAAAGAGGAACGTGCTTGATGAGAAAGGATTATTTATGGCTCTTTGCGACAGCAGTTTTATGGAGCTTAGCTGGAATTGTCATCAAAAATGCGCATGCTGATGGCGTTGTCATTAGCGCTTTTTCATGCTTGATTGCTTTTCCTGCCAGTTTACTTCTTTATCATAAAGGCATCAGATGGAATAAGACGATTATCACGGTCGCCATTGCCCGTTATTTAATGAGCTTATCGTTTATCTATGCCAATATTTTGACAACTGTTGCCAATGCCTTGATTCTGCAATATACATCAACGATCTTCATTTTGATTTATCAAAGTATTGATCATAAGAAACTGCCAGAGATCCGCCAATGTTTGATTATTGGATGGGTCATTATGGGTTTGATTCTTTTCTTTGTCGATGATATCGATGGTGGCAGAACGTTGGGGAATGTGCTGGCATTATTTTCAGGTTCAATGTTTGGCTTGGAATTTTATGTGAATACAAAAAAAGAGGCCGATGCTTTTTCATCAGCCATGATTGCTTATATCCTCTCATTTGTATTTGGTATCCTGATTCTTCATAGATTGCCATCATTGTCATTATCAAGCTGGCTGTCAATTGCGATTTATGGCATCGTCGTTATTGCTTTGCCCGGTATCACCTTTGCCTTAGGGATTGCAACTGCCAATGCTTTAACAGCCAATCTGATTTGTATGCTCGAAATCATTATGTCACCATTATGGGCATTTATAATGTTTGGGGAAACTATTTCAGGATTATCACTCATAGGTGCAGTCATGATTGTTGGTGCTGTTCTCACAAATATCTTCTTAGAAGCACAAAGTCCGCTCACATAATTTCACACAGGAAAGTCATTTTCGGTTCACAAAAGGGGAGTATAACTATAATTGTCAGAAGGAAGTCACATCCTATGACATACATTTCATAAATTTTCCCTTCCAAATAAACTAAAAAAATAAAGAAGTCTTACTCATCATCATAATAGAGTAAGGCTTCTTTTTTGCGCGAAAAAAAGCAGCACCGGGTGCTGTTGTTGCTAAAGGACGTTTAACTATTATTTAACGCCGCTTGAGAATAGATTCATATAGACATCATATAATGCCAATGCTGATAAACAGATGATCTGAATGCAGAAAGCTTCTGGCATAATTGTATGAATCATAATCACAAGTAACATGATAGCTAAATTAATATAAATATATTTCTTCTTTATTGAGTCCATAATAACCCTCCAAATGAATATAGGTTAATCATACACTCTTTTATACGAAAATGCAATATAGGAAAATCAAAATTTTTATCTAGAATTTCTTTAGACTTTATCGAAAAGTTCTTTTAAAAGTATGGTACTTTTATTGCAAAGATATATTTATAATCATTAATAAGAGAAATGAGCTGTTAATTAAAAATAGTTTGTGAAAGAAGGTACAAAAAAACTTCGGCTTGCCGAAGTTACTTTCATCTGGTGCGGGTGACAGGACTTGAACCTGCACGCCGAAGCACTAGATCCTAAGTCTAGCGTGTCTGCCAGTTTCACCACACCCGCAAAAAGATGGTGACTCGCAGGAGATTCGAACTCCTGACCCTCTGATTAAAAGTCAGATGCTCTACCGA